>NZ_JBEYLC010000007.1:0-162713 GCF_040635885.1 Nocardiopsis sp. NPDC006832
GTGCGAACCCGTGCTCTGGTGCGGGTCACCGCTATCTTGAGAAGCGATTCCTCCCGGGCGTGAACGCCCGGGGTTCCTCGCTAGATCAGGCTGAACCCCATTGTCCACGGGCACGGCCTGTCGACGTGTTCCCACCCCACTTCGCGGGCATCCTCCCCACCATGGACAACACCGTCTTGGGGCCCACCGGCCCCACCCGGCAGGTGGGCCGGCCCGACGTCGAACACCTGATGGCGGTCCTGAACCGCCACCGCGCCGGCCTGACCGGCGCCAAGGGCGTCACCATCGGCTCCGGCGAGATCGTGCACACCCTCACCAGCCACCTGTGGGCAGGGGTGTCGGTACCGGCCACCGGATGCCACGCCGCCGTGGACCCACTTCGCCTGCGCGCCGCCACCACCGGGGTCGACTGCCGCCGCTGCCTGGCACGCTATCGCCGCCCCGACGCCTCCATTCCCGGCCAGACCCTGCTGGAGCTGCCGACCACACGTGCCTGAAACCATCGGCTCGCGATCGGGCCCCGCCCGATGAACGGATCCCATCTGCCGCGCCCCGCCTTGGAAAACCGGTGGCCCCACGCCACCGGTGCGGGGATCATCGACCCATGCGTATGGGAGTGGTGGGTCTTCGTCAGGGACTGCACATGGCCGACTGGGCGCGGCGGATCGGAATCGACGTGGTCGCCGGCTGCGATGTCGACCCCGCCACGGCACGGCGGGCCGCCATACGACTGCCCACCCTGACCCTGGTCGCGCACTGGCGCGACCTGCTCCATCAGGATCTGGACGCGGTCCTGCTCACCAACGACTTCGACGCCCACGCACCCCTTGCCATGACCTTCCTCGAACACGGCGTCCACGTACTCTCCGAGACCGCGGCCTGCACCAATGCCCAGGAAGGCGCCGAACTCCTGGCCGCCGCCCAGGCGAGCACGGCCACCTACTCCTTCGCGGAGAACTACGTCCTGCACCCGCACACGCGGCTCCTGCGCACACTGGCCCAAGAGGGAACCTTGGGCGAGATCGACCTCATCGAAGCGGACTACCTGCACGCCATGGCACCCCAAGCGGTCCAAGGCCTGATCGGGGACCCGGACCACTGGCGCGGCCGGATCCCCCCGACCGCCTACTGTACGCACTCCCTGTCCCCGATCCTGGCGATCAGCGAAGCCATGCCGGTGCAGGTCACCGCCTTGCCCGTGCACACCGCCTCCCCCAGACAGGCCTCGGTGATGGCGGTGCGCCTGTCCACCGGGGCTCTGGCCCTGACCCGCAACGGCTTCCTCCAAGGGGAACCGGACTCGCACTGGAGCCGGATCTCTGTGCACGGCACACGCGCGGCCGCCGAAGCGGGGCGAAGCCTCAGCGAGAGCGCCTGGTCGGTGCGGGTGCGTCACCCGGGATGGACACGCGCCGACGGCCGCACCCACGAGGCCGAACACATCGCCCCACCGGTACTCGTGGACGGCGTCGCCGTGGAACGAGGGCAGGAGGGCACGGTGCTCGTCCTCCAAGGACTACGCGCGACCGTGGAACAGGGAGCGCCACCACCGGTGGGGGTGCGCCAGGCCGTGGCCGCCTCCCTGGTCGGAGTCGCCGGCGCCCGCTCCCTGGAGGAAGGCTCGATACCGGTGCCGGTCCCCCTGCCCTGGACCTGAATCGCCCCGCCCCCAATGCCCGGCCTCCGAACGATCCCGTGCCGGAGGCCGAGCGCATCACTCCAACGGCCCGCATTCGACCCAGGACACCCCGTCGATGACGGCCGACCGGGCACACCTGCCATCGGCCACGACCAAGGCTCTCCTCTAAGCTCAAGGCGACCTCGAATCCACCCCTGGTGATCCCCTCATCCCACCTTGTTCCTGGAGTGTCCCCCGTGTCCGCCCAACCCACCCGGCACCGCCCCTCCGGGCTGGCCTTCGCCTTCGCCTCGGCCCTGACCTTCGGTGGCTCGGGGGTCCTCGCCCGCCCCCTGATGGACGCCGGTATGGACCCGCTCCACGTCACCTGGCTGCGCGTGGCCGGCGCCGCCCTGATCCTGCTGCCAGTGGCCCTGCGCCACTGGCGTCTGGTCCTGCGCCGCCCCCTGCTGTTGCTGGCCTATGGCCTCTTCCCCATGGCCGGGGTCCAAGCCCTGTACTTCGCCGCCGTCGCCCGCATCCCCGTCGGTATCGCCCTGCTGTTGGAGTTCCTGGGCCCGGTCCTGGTGTTGTTGTGGGTACGTCTGGTACGCCGCAGGCGCGTCTCCCCCGCGGCCGTCATCGGCGTGGTGTTGGCGGTGGCCGGGCTGGGTCTGCTGCTGGAGGTGTGGGCCGGCATGCGCCTGGACGCGATCGGGGTGGGCCTGGCGTTGGGCGCGGCCGCGGCCCAGGCGGCGTTCTTCCTGTTGGGAGACGCCATGGGAGAGGACGCCGACCCCTTGGCCGTCATCGCCTTCGGCGCGCTGATCGCCGGTGTGGTGTTGGGCGTGCTCGCCCGCCCCTGGACCCTGCCCTGGGAACTTCTGGGCGCGCCCCTGTCCCTGGGCGGTGTCATCCTGCCCGGGTGGGCCATCGCCTCGTGGTTGGCCCTGGTGTGCACCGCCATCGCCTACTTCACCGGGGTATCGGCGATCAAACGGTTGTCCCCGCAGGTCGCCGGAGGTGTGGCCTACCTGGAGGTGGTCACCGCCATCGTGCTGGCCTGGATCCTGCTGGGCGAGGCGCTCAACACCATGCAGCTTCTGGGGGCGGTGGTGATCGTGACCGGGGCGTTCATCGCCCAGACCGCGGTGCCCACCACCCCGGCCACCGCGGCGAGCGATCCCGACGGACCCACCGCCACCACCCCGGCCGAAGAAGACGACCCGACACGGTCCCGGGCCCTGGGCCGGGACTGAACCCACCCCATCTGGGGCGCACACACAGAAGCGTCAACACCCGGGCTCAGAGCCCCGCGGCTCAGCGTCGGGCCGGCAACGCGATCCGGTCCAGGTCCGCGGCCAACACCACCGGCCCGTCGAACTCCTCGGCGGCCTGGGCCACGAACGACCCGTCCTGGTCCTGCTCATACCTCTCCGACAGGTGGGTGAGCACCAACAGACGCACCCCCGCCCGTGCCGCGATCCGCCCCGCCTGCCGGGCCGTCAGGTGCCCGTACCGCTCGGCCCATTCCTCGTGCTCGTCCAGGTAGGTCGACTCGATCACCAGCATGTCCGCGCCCCGCGCCAGTTCCACGGCCTGCTCGCACTCGCCGGTGTCCATCACGAACGCGAACACCTGCCCGGGTCGGGGTCGGGCGCACTGGGCCAACTCCACCGTGCGCCCCCGCACCTCGATGCTTCCCTGACGTTGCAAACGGGCGATGTCGGGCCCGCGCACTCCGAAGTGCGCCAACCGCTCGGGCAGCATCCGCCACCCGTCCGGTTCGACCAACCGGTACCCATAGGCCGGCACCGAGTGGCGCAGCGGCAACGCCGTGATGGTGAAGGGCTCGTCCTCGCCCAGCACACAGCCGCCCGCGCCGCCCACCGGCTGGGCAACGATCACGTCGGTGTCCACGAAGGAGGTGGCGTGGCGCAACCGCTCCCAGTACTCCTGGCCCGCCCCCGGATAGGTGGCCCGTACCGTGTGCGACACCTGGTCGCGGGCGATGCGCTGCACGATGCCCGGCAACCCCAGACTGTGGTCGCCATGGAAGTGGGTCACACAGATGCGGGTGATGTCGGAGGCCGCGAGCCCCACCATGCGCATCTGTCGCTGGGTGCCCTCACCGGGGTCGAACAGCACCCCCTGATCCCCCCAACGCAGGAAGTACCCGTTGTGGTTGCGCCGACGGGTGGGCACCGCGCTGGAACTACCCAAGACCACGAGTTCACGAACCGACATGGCCCGCATTGTCCCATCCCCCGGGTGCCCCACCCGCCTCGAACACCGCCTCCACCCACTCTGTCCACAACAGGCCATACCACCCCGACCCCTGCTCTTCCCGGCTAGGTTATGCCCGCCCCAGCCCACAAAACCGAGGAGGACCGTGCCCGACGAACCCCACCGCCCCACCACCATCACCGTGGAACAGGGTGCCGAGCGGCTCCGGTTCACCACCACCCCCACCCCCGATGGCAGAGTGTCCATCGAAGCGGTCGGATTCACCGACGACGGCGAGATCACCACGAACCTGTCCGGGGTCCTTCCGGCGGAGATCATGGCCACCCTGGGGTGGCTCATGCTGCAGAGCTCCGCCACCGGCCAGGCGCCGGCCGGGTTCGTGCGGGAACAACGCCGCCACCATCCCAACGCCTACCGGCCCTGGAGCACCGAAGACGACGAACTCCTGGCCCGACACGCCGCCCAGGGCACGACCCTGGCCGCGCTCGCAGAGGAGTTCGGGCGCAACACCGGTGCGATCCGCGCCCGCCTGACCCGGCTGGGCATCAACGACCTCGAACCCGGCTGAGCCCCCGCCGGGCCGACCCGAGGGCCCGGCCCGGCCTCATCCTCAACACCCGCACCACCACACCCATGGCTGAGCACCGTAGGCTTGACGGCCATGCCCACACACGAACGCGAGATCACCTCACCCGTGGACCTGTGCACCCCCCAGGGGCGCCTGAACCCCGGGGCGGTGGGCTGGTCGCGCACCCCACTGCACCGCACCCACATCCCCGGCTGGTCACGCACCAAACGCTGGGAATACTGGTGCGTGAGCACCCCCACCCACCTGATCGCCATCACCGTCGCCGACATCGACTACCTGGGCCTGACCTCGGTCTACCTCCTCGACCACTCAGACCCCGCCGCGCCCGTGGAGGTCTCGCGCACCGCGCTGCGCCCCCTGGGCCATGGGGTGCGCGTACCCCACAGCCTGGGCGCCGGCCCCACCGCCGCCCTGGGTCCCATCCGCGCCCACATCGACGACACTCCCACCGGCACCCGGCTGCGCTTCTCCTGCACCACCGACCACGGGCCCCTGCACGCCGACCTGCTCATCACTCCACCCCCGGGCCACGAATCCATGAGCGTGGTCATCCCCTGGAGTCCCACCCGCTTCCAGTACACCTCCAAGAACACCGCCCTGCCCGCCTCGGGCACCGTCCGCCTGGGCGAGCACACCTACGACTTCACCGACGCCTTCGGCGTACTGGACCACGGCCGCGGCCGCTGGCCCTACGACATCAACTGGAACTGGGGTGCCGCCGCCGGACACACCGACGGCCACACCCTGGGCCTACAGTTCGGCGGCCAATGGACCAAGGGCACCGGGCTGACCGAGAACGCCCTGTGCGTGGACGGCCGCCTCACCAAGATCGGTGAAGAACTCGTCTGGGACTACGACCCCGACGACTTCCTCGCCCCCTGGCGCCTGTACACCCCCGCCTCCGACAAGGTCGACGTGGTCTTCACCCCCTTCCACGAACGCGTCGACCGCACCGACACCGGCCTGATCGTCAGCGACACCCACCAATGCTTCGGCCACTACCGGGGCACCGTACGCACCGACGACGGCACCACCCTGACCGTGAGTGACCTGAACGGCTTCGCCGAACAGGTCCACATGCGCTGGTGACCCCCGGGGCGCGCACCCGACACACACCGTGCGCGCCCCCGCCGGCCCCCTCAGGCGCGAAGGCCCCGAGCACAGCCGACCTGAACACGCCCGGTTAGCGCCCCTTGGCTCCCCACCCCCGCACCGACCCAAGACAAAACGACACCAAAAGCCCCTACAGAAACGACATCCAGCCACAAGACCAGCCTCAACGATGCTCGGATAGCCAAATCCTGCTACCGTGCGGGTCGCGAACTACGGGATGATTTAGGAGACCTGAACATGGGGCAACAGCCTCGCGAGCAATGGGGAACACGCGCGGGATTCCTCATGGCCGCGATCGGATCGGCCATCGGACTGGGCAACATCTGGCGATTCCCCTACGTCGCCTATGAGAACGGGGGCGGAGCGTTCCTGCTGCCCTACCTGATCGCGATGCTCACCGCGGGCATCCCGCTGCTCATCCTCGAATACGGCATCGGCCACCGGTACCGTTCCTCGGCGCCCCTGTCCTACCGGCGTATCTGGCGCCCCGCCGAAGCCCTGGGCTGGTGGCAGGTGGCCATCTGCTTCGTCGTGGCCATCTACTACGCCGTCATCATCGCCTGGTCGATCCGCTACACCTGGTTCTCCATCACCCAGGCCTGGGGCAACGACCCCGACGGATTCTTCTTCAACGACTTCCTCCAAATGAACCCCGAACCCGGACCGGTCTCGGGCTACGTCTCCGGGGTCGCCTGGCCGCTCATCGGAGTGTGGCTGGTCACCCTGGCCATCCTCATCATCGGTGTGCGCCGCGGCATCGAGATCATCAACAGGATCACCATCCCCCTACTCGTGGTCCTGTTCGGCATCATGGTCATCCAGGCCCTGACCCTGGACGGCGCGGCCACCGGCCTGAACGCGTTCTTCACACCCGACTGGTCGGCCATGCTCACCGGCAAGGTATGGATCGCCGCCTACGGACACGTGTTCTTCTCACTGTCCATCGGCTTCGCCATCATGGTCACCTACGCCTCCTACCTCAAACGCAAGTCCGACCTGACCGGCTCGGCCATGGTCGCCGGGTTCGCCAACGCGTCCTTCGAACTCCTGGCCGGCATCGGCGTCTTCGCCGCCCTGGGATTCATGGCCGCCGCCGCGGGCACCGCCGTCGACGAAGTCGCCACCTCCGGCATCGGACTGGCCTTCGTCGCCTTCCCACAGATCATCTCCAGCCTGCCCTTCGGCGGCCCACTGTTCGGCGTACTGTTCTTCGCCTGCCTGTCCATCGCCGGCGTCACCTCACTGATCAGCATCGTCCAGGTCATCGTCTCCGCCGTCCAAGACCGCACCGGACTGGGCCGCACCCAGACCGTGCTCCTGGTCGGCGGCGCCACCGCCCTGGCCTCGATCCTGCTCTTCCCCACCCACGAGGGACTGCACTTCCTCGACGTCTTCGACCGCTTCATCAACCAGTACGGCATCGCACTGGCCGGTCTGGTCCTGGTCGTCTTCATCGCCTGGGGGGTACGCCGACTCAAGCTCTTCCAGGCCCACGTCAACGCCGTCTCCTCCATCCACCTGGGCACCTGGTGGCGTATCACCCTGGGCGTGGTCACCCCCATCCTGCTCGGCATCATGATGTGGGACAGCCTGCGCATCGAACTCACCGAGAACTACGAAAGCTACCCGACCGGGTTCCTGCTGGCCGCCGGATGGGGCGTGGCCATCGGCGCCATCGTCTTCGGCATCATCGTGGCCTGCTTCCCCTGGAAGAAGGCCGACGCCATCGCCCGCGACGACGCCGCCCGCACCCGCGACGAGGACGGCCGGGCCCCGGTGCAGTTGGAGGAGCCCGAGCAGGTCGGCACCGAATCGGCCACCGACCACACCCGTGACAAGGAAGGGGACCACTGATGTCCACCAGCGCCATCGTCATGATGGTCATCTCCATCACCGTGCTCTGGGGCGGCCTCATCACCGCGGTACTGCACCTGCGCCGCCACCCCGACGAACCCGAAGCCGAGTAAGACCCCGAAAAAGATGGTGGGGCCACCCGATCCGATCGGGTGGCCCCACCTCGCTTTTCCCTCAGCCCGCGAACTCGCGCACGATCCGCGCACAGAACGCCGGTAGGTCATCGGGGTCACGGCTGGTGGTGACACCGTGATCGGTGACCACCTCCTCCTCCACCACCGTGCCCCCCGCGTTACGGATGTCGGTACGGATACTGGGGTAGGAGGTCACGGTGCGCCCACGCACCACATCGGCCTCCACCAGGATCCAAGGCCCGTGACAGATCGCCGCCACCGGCTTCCCACCGGCCACGAAGTCACGCACGAACGACACCGCGTCACCGTCAAGACGCAGGTTGTCGGGGTTGACCGTCCCACCGGGCACCACCAGGGCGTCGTAGTCATCCACCCCCACACCGGCCACCTCACGGTCCACGTCGAACCGGTCGGCCGGCTCGATGTCACCGTTCATCGCCTGGATCGACCCCGACTTCAGCGACACCAACTCCACCCGGGCCCCCGCCTCGGTCAAGGCCCGACGCGGCTCCACCAACTCCACCTGTTCGACCCCATCGGCGGCCAAGATCGCCACCGTCCGACCGTTGAGCTCTCCAGCCATGATCTCCCCCTCACTGAACATCGCGTTCGCTCGGGCCCCGAGCAGAACCCGGCGCCACGTCGTCCGCCCTACCCGCCCACCCCTGCTTCCTCACACCGATCAGCACCTCCACACCGAGAACCGGATCACACCCGCGCACATCCCACCATCACCGATCCGACCAGGAGGTCACCCGTGCCCACGACCCGCGATCTGTACCTGGCCCGCCACGGCCAAGCCGACCCCACCACCACGAACCTCACCGACATCGGCCGCCAACAAGCCGACCTGTTGGGGCGCAGACTGAGCCGCTCAGAACCCCACACCCTCTGGCACGGCCCCTCCCCACGCACCACACAGACCGCCCACCAAGCCCTCACCCACCTACCCGGACTCACCGCCACCCCGGCACCCGAGGCCGACGACCACATCCCTCACCTGCCCACCCGCGATGAACTCCCGCCCCGGCACACCGAGCAGATCCTGGCCTTCCTCTCCCACCTGTCGCCCCAAGACCACGCACCCCACCTGGCCGCCCGCGCCCTGGAACGCTTCACCGGCCCGGCTCAAGGGTCACACCCACGCCGCGAGGTGGTCATCACCCACGCCTACCTGATCGCCTACCTGATCGCCCACGCCCTGGACGCACCACCATGGCGGTGGATCAGCATCCCGGTGGCCCATGCCGCCCTGACCGTGATCCGCTACCGCCCCCACGCTCCGGCCTCCGTCGTGGTCCTCAACGACACCGCCCACCTCACCGACCCGCTGCGCTGGACCGACCTGCCCACCTGGCGCCCCTGACCCACCAAGGGGCTGGGAACAAAAGTCGGGCGCGGCCCCCGCCGGCCGCGCCCGAACCCTACTCACCCGCCGCTCAAGGCCGGGCGCCCTCCCACACCCCGATGGGAACGTGCTCCAACAAATCGATCAGACGGTCGGCCATGGCCACCGCCTCATCCCCCTCCAACCGGCCCTCACCCCAGGTCAGAAGGTACTCACCGGTGAAACGGAACCCCGCCCGCTCCCCCGGCGCCTCCAACAACCAGGCGCGCACCCGCTCATCCAGCAACGCCCGCGCGAAGGCCTCATCCGCGCAACGCACCTCGAAGGTCTCATCGAAGGTGGACTCGCCCACCCGCACCCGCCCCGCACCCGGCAGGGTCGGCCCCGCCTCGGCGCACACCTGCAACACCGGGGTACACGGGGTGGGCACGACCACCACCGGGAAACGATGCGTGCTGGGAGCCGAACGCCCATCCTGACCACAGGTGGTGTAGGTGTACTCATAGGCCAACACCCGATGCCCCCGATGCTCGGCGGAGAGCACGTGCACCGCCCTGGCGTTGGAGGGGGCCCGCCGAAAAGGCGCACCGGCGAACCGGTCGGCCAACTCGGGCCGCTCACGGTCATAACCCCACCCGCGCCCACCGGCCCACCCGCGCAACACCCCGGCCCGCTCACGCTCGGCCGCGGCACTCATCACCGAGATCGCGATGATGATCACGACCGCGATGGCCAACAGGGCCAAAACGCCACCGGACATGGGGCACATCCTTTCAGAGCGGCTCACCTACAGGTGAGACGCGCCCCACACCCTCCCCGGTTCCCTCCGATTCGCACACCCCACCACCCCGACCCGAACACCACCGACCCACCCCCGCCCGCCCTATCCTGGCCCCACCACCCACACCCCTTTCACGGAAGGAACCGCGTGGACGAGCCGGCCCGCCTGCGCCCCATCGACCTGGCCCGCGCCGCGGGCATCTCCACCCAACAGGTCCGCAACCACGCCGACGAAGGCCTGCTACCACCCACCCCACGCACCGCGTCCGGATACCGCGTCTTCACCCACCACCACCGCCGCGCCCTGCTCACCTACCGGGCCCTGTACGCCGCCTTCGGTAGCCACACCTCCCGCGAGATCATGCACGCCGTACACGCACAGGACACCGACCGTGCCCTGGAGCTGATCGACGCCGCCCACGCCGACCTGCACCGACACCGCCAAGCCCTGAACCAGGCAGGTCAGGCCCTGTCCGCCATCGCCCACCACACCGAGAACGCCCCCGCCCCACCCTCCGGTGACCTGCGCATCGGCGAGGTCGCCGCCCACCTGGGGGTGCGCACCTCGGCCCTACGCGTGTGGGAGCAGGCCGGCCTGCTCACCCCCCAACGCGACCACACCACCGGGTACCGCACCTACACCCCCGCCGACGTGCGTCTGGCCCGCATCGTCCACCTGCTCCGCCAGGTCGGCTACCCCCTACCCGACATCGGCCCCGTCCTGGAGCAACTGCGTCACAGCGGCGACACCACCGCCCTGAACCAGGCCCTGGATCAGCGCTCCCACGACCTGCTGGGCCGCTCCCGGGCCATGCTCACCGCCGCCGCCCACCTGCACGACCACCTCACCCACACCTGATCCCGAACGAAAAAAGGGGGGCCGTCCTCATCGAGAACGCCCCCCGCACAACACCGAAGGACTCAGGCGAACACCTTGCCCGGGTTCAGGACACCGTGCGGATCCAACGCCGCCTTGACCGCCCGATGCATCTCCACCACCTGGGGCCCCAACTCCTGGGCGGCCCCTCGCATCTTGAGCAACCCCACCCCGTGCTCACCGGTGACCGTGCCGCCCATCGCCAACGCCTCGTCCACGATCACCTCGAAGGCCTGCTTGGCCCGCTCCTTGGCGGCCTCGTCCCCGGCCGGAACGATGAACAGGGGGTGCAGGTTCCCATCACCGGCATGGGCGATGTTGCCGATGTGGGTGTCGAAACGCTCCGCCGCCCGCTCGATGGCCGCCAACATCTGCGGCACCCGCGCCTTGGGCACGCACACGTCCTCGGTCAACAACGGACCCAACCGCTCCAACGCCGGGTAGGCCAACCGGCGCGCCGAGAACAACGCCTCGGCCTCCTCGGCGTCGGTGGAACGCACCGCGTACACCGCACGCTCCTTCTCGAAACACTCCAGGATGCGGTCGGCCTCGGCCTGACCCGACTCACCGGGCAGGTCACTGCGGGCCAACAACAACACCTCGCCCTCGGCCGAGAGCCCCATGTTCTTCCACTCGTCCACCGCACGCAGACAGAACCGGTCGATCAACTCCATCGCCGAAGGCACGACACCGGCCGCCGAAACCGCCGCCACCGCACGACCCGCCTCCACCAACGAGTCGAAGTAGCCCACCACCGTGTGCTCCACCCCGGTGCGCAACGGAACCAGACGCAACGTCACCTCGGTGACCAACCCCAGCGTGCCCTCCGAACCCACCATGAGCCCGGCCAGGTCATAGCCGGTCACACCCTTGGCGGTGGTGCGCCCCAACCGCACCACCTCACCGGTCCCGGTCACCACCTCCATGCCCAGCACGTAGTCACGGGTCACCCCGTACTTGACGCAGCACAACCCGCCCGCGTTGGTGGCCACGTTCCCACCGATGGTCGACCACGGAGCCGAAGCCGGGTCCGGCGGATACCACAACCCGTCGGCGGCCACCCGCTCCCGCAGGTCATCGTTGACCACACCCGGCTGCACCGTGACGCTCTGCTGGACCGCGTCGACCTCCAACACCCGATCCATGCGCTCGAAGGAGACCACCACCCACCCCTGCCCGGCGTTGGCCGCACCCGACAAACCCGTACCGGCACCGCGCGCCACCACCGGAACCCCGTGCTCCACACAAGCGCGCACCACCCGCGCCACATCCGCCGTCTCTCGGGGGCGCACCACCGCCACCGGGCCACCGTAGGGAGCCCACTCGGCCTCATCGTGCGCGTACCCGGCCATCACCTGTGGATCGGTGACCACCGACCCCTGGCCCAAGGCGGCCGTCAACTCCTGCACGAGAGCGGACATGGACACACTCCTCACCACGCTGTGACGGCACCGTCTGCGCCGACGATGTCCAGCACTCTAACCGGACATCCCACACCACCGGTCACCACCTGCTCGTATTCGCACACCACCCACCAAAGCCCACCCCCGGCCCGGGTCACCGCCCCGGGAAGAACCCCACACCCCCTGACCACCCGCCCACACCGACACCCCTCCTGAAAACCCACGAAAACCACCCAACACGGTGTTAACGTGAACCTCTCATCGGCCGGTCTCGGAGGTGGAACATGCGCACGATCCTGGTCACCGGAGCCACAGGCGCACTGGGCACCCACGTCACCGAACTGCTACGCCAAGGCCAGGACCACGTACGCACCCTCAGCCGCAACCCCGACCCCACCGACCCCCACGCCCACGCCGTCGACCTACGCCAAGGCACCGGACTCGACCGGGCCCTGGACGGCGTCCACACCCTGCTGCACCTGGCCTCCACCCCCACCGGAGGCGACCTGCGAGCCGCCACCCACCTCATCGGCGCCGCCCGCAAGGCACGCGTGCACCACCTGGTCTACATCTCCATCGTCGGCGTCGACCGCATCCCCCTGGGCTACTACAAGACCAAACACACCGTCGAACAGGCCCTACAGGCAAGCGACCTGGGCGTGACCATCCTGCGCACCACCCAATTCCACACACTCATCAACGACCTGTGCGCACGCATGGCACGCCTGCCCGTCATGCCCTACCCCGACGTGGACGTCCAACCCGTCGACCCCACCGAAGTGGCCCTACGCCTGGCCCGCCTGGCCCGAGAGGAACCCGCCGGACGCGTCGACGACATGGGCGGACCCCAAATCGAATTCTTCGCCGACCTGGCCCAGACCTACCTGCGCGCCCACCGACTGAACAAACCCCGCCTGCCGCTACGCGCCCCGGGCCGCATCTTCGCCGCCTTCCGCGCCGGCGACCACCTGAGCCCCGAACACGTCGTGGGCCGCACCACCTTCACCCAATACCTGCACGACACCACCCACCACTGAACATCCCGCACACGAAAGTGGGGCGAGTGGCCCCCGCACACCCGCCCCACCCCCGGTGGATGTCAACGACTCAACCGGCGATAACGCGCCACCGACAACGGCACGAACACCGCCAACAACACCAACGGCCACACCAACGCCATCAAAACCGCGTTCTGCGCCACCCACCCCTGACCGGCCACCACGGTGTTGCCGAATAACTCCCGACACGCCAACACCGTCGCCGACAACGGATTCCACTCCGCCACCGGAGCCACCCACACCGGCACCATCTCCGCGGGCACGAACGTCTCCGCCACCATCGCCAACGGGAACACCAACGAGAAGAACTTCATCGCCGACTCGGGGCTGCGCACCATCAACCCCAACCAGATCCCGACCCAGGTGAAGGCCAACCGCAACAGCAACAACAACCCCAACGCCGCCAGCGCCGCCCCCACACCCAGGTGCCAACGCCACCCGATCAACAACCCCATCCCCACCAGGACTGTCAGATCCATCAACGCCGACACCACATCGGCCATCGACCGGCCCACCAACAACGCCGAGGGCGCCATCGGCAACGTCCGAAACCGGTCCACCACCCCCCGCCCCACATCGGAGACCACCGCGATCGTGGTGTTACCGATCCCGAACGCCATCGTCAACGCGAACAACCCCGGCATGAGGAAATCCCGGTACTCATCACCGCCCACCCCCATGGCGGCGCCCATCGCCTCACCGAAGACGAACCCGAACAGCAACACCGCCAACACCGGGATCATCAACGTGCCCACGAGCTCATCGGGTTTGCGCACCAGGTGCGCCAGATAACGGCGGGCCACCACCACCGAGTCGGCCACCGCCCACCCCAGACGTCGCGACCACACCCCCACCCCACGAACCGGTTCCGGAGCCCACTCGACCTCGCTCACCACGAACCCCTCCCGGCCCCATCACCCGGACCATCGCCCTCTTGACCGGTCAAGGCCAAGAACACCTCGTCCAACGTGGGCCTACGCAACGCGATGTCCTCCACGTCCAGCCCCGCCTCGTCCAAGGCCCGAACCACCTTGGTCAACGCGGCACCCCGTCCCGCCAACGGCGCCCGCACACACAACGCGTCCACGTCCACCGACGGTGGCGCACCGGCCATACGCTCCAACACCTGGGCCACCACCCCCAACTCCTGGGCACGACCCACCACGACCTCCACCCGGCCCCCGCCCACACGCTCCTTCAACTCCCCCGGCGTGCCCTGGGCGATCACCCCTCCGGCGTCCATCACCGAGATCCGATCAGCCAACCGGTCGGCCTCCTCCAGGTACTGGGTCGTCAACAGCACCGTGGTGCCACCCGCCACCAACTCACGCACCATCGACCACACCTGACCGCGGCTACGCGGGTCCAACCCCGTGGTCGGCTCATCCAAGAACAGCACCCGCGGATCCAACACCAGCCCCGCCGCCAGATCCAACCGACGACGCATCCCACCCGAGAAAGTGCGCACCGGCCGATCGGCCGCCCCCACCAGATCGAAACGCTCCAACAACTCCTGGGCACGCGAGCGCGAACGCACCCGCCCCAAGTGGTACAAACGCCCGAACATCTCCAGGTTGCGGCGCGCGCTCAACACCTCGTCCACCGCCGCGTACTGGCCAACGAACCCGATCCGCTCACGCACCAACCAGGGGCGGGCCACCACATCGGCCCCCGCCACCCACGCGCGCCCGGAATCGAAGGACAACAAGGTCGCCAACACCCGCACCATGGTGGTCTTACCGGCACCGTTGGGCCCCAACAACCCGTGCACGGTCCCCGCCCCCACCCGCAGGTCCACCCCGTCCAAGGCCACCTTGCCGCCCCGGTAGCCCTTGCGCAGACCCCGCGCCAGGATCGCCGTGTCCGTATCCATCAGGCCACCACCGAACCGGGCACCTCAACGGCCGGCACCGGCTCGCCGCGCCCACCCACCACACTCACCCGCTCATACCGTCCCACCGCGATTCGTGCGATGTTGCGCACCGACTCACTCCCGGACCGGTAATAGGAGCAGTGCCCGGGAATGTCACCGGTGGCGAACACCCGCGCCCCAAAACCCGACCGCAACGGCGAAGGCCCATGCCCCACCCCGCCCACATACCCGCGCGGAAAGAACCGGATCCAATCCTTGGGCCCCAAAGCCGCCCACAGATTCCCCGAAAACCCCAGAGCGTCCCCATCACGCACCCCCAACCCCGGGCTACCCAACACCACGCACTCATCCACCCGGGCCCGCGACAACGCCAGCCCGCACACCACCGCACCGTAACTGTGCCCCACCAACGTCACCCGCGCCGAGGACGGCAAGAACCGGGTCAACCGCACCAGATCACGCGCACCCCGCTCGGCCGGGGAGCGCATCACCGCCTCACCGAACCCCCGCGGAGTCCGATACCCCACCCACACCACCACCGCCACCCGCTCGGTGGGCGCCTGACGACGCATCTCCTCCAGCAGGATCGCCGCGTTCGCCCGCGGCCGCGTCAACCTCGCCTGATCGAAGTAGTTACCCAGGTCGTTGTCGTTACCCGGAACAACCACCGCCACATGATCGGCCTCGGCCGCATCCCCCAACTCCTCCACGATGCGCCCCGGCCCACTCTCATCGAAGGCCAGCACCCGAACACCACGTCGCACACCACGCCCATAACGCAAGGGGCCCTCAACGACACCGCAGGAAGGGGGGTTCACCGCGATCATGACTCTCCTCGACGAGACCGAAAACCTCCGGGTCCTCCCCGGCTCCTCAAACGCTAGATTCGACCGCCGGGAACCACCATGACGTCACCACCCGCTTACACCTCCACCCCCGCCCACCCCCCGAAGTGGTGCCAGCACCACCCCACCGCCCACCACCGGCCAAAACACCGTGCCCCACCACCCGCGCCTCTGCCAGGATGCCCCCATGCCCATCCACACCCTGGCCCAGCGACCCGACCTGACCCCCGCCCTGGAACACCCCCACCTCAACCCCGGACCCCAGGTGATGTTCCACGACCAGGACTCCACCCACCTGTGGCCCCACCTGCCCACCACCTTCGGCGAACACCAACTCGCCCTGGTCGAGAACGGCCAGGTCATCGCCCGAGCCAACAGCGTCCCCCTCGCCTGGCACCACGACGAACACGACCTCCCCCAAGGCGGCTACGCCTGGGCCCTACGACAAGCCTTCGACGACCACGCCCACCAACGCACCCCCACCATCGCCGTGGCCCTGTACATCGCCATCACCCCCACCCACCAGGGCGAAGGCCTCAGCGCCCACATGGCCAACGCCCTACGCGCCAACGCCGCCTCCCACGGCCTCACCGCGCTGGCCGCACCCCTGCGCCCCACCCTCAAACACCACTACCCGCTCATCCCCATGGCCGAGTACGCCACCTGGAAACGCCCCGACGGCACCCACTTCGACCCCTGGATCCGCACCCACCACCGCCTGGGCGCCCACATCCTCCACCCCTGCGAAGAATCCATGCACGTCACCGGCACCCTGCACCAATGGCGACAATGGGCCGGAAAAGACCTCCCCGGCAGCGGAGAACACATCATCGACGGCGCCCTGAGCCCCGTCACCATCGACGTCGAGGCCGACCACGGCCACTACACCGAACCCAACCTGTGGGCCTGGCACCCCCTGGAGCCCACCCCGTGAGCGCGCCCCCACCCACCGGCCTCAACCCCGACGGCACCATCGCCCGCGAAGGCTCCATCACCCACGTCCCACCCGCCTTCGCCCCGCTCATCGAAGCGCTGCGCACCCACCTACCCCACACCTTCGGGCCCCGCCTGCACAGCGCCTACCTGTACGGCGGCATCCCACGCGGCACCGCCACACCCGCGGTCTCGGACCTGGACGCCCTGGCCCTGCTGCGCACCCCACCCACCCACGAGGACCACGCCCGGGCCGGCGCCCTGATGAGGGAGTTGAACGCCACCTTCCCCACCATCGACGGCGGCGACATCCTCCTGGAACACACCGATCAGATCCTGCGTCCCCTGACCGCCCAGGACGGCGGCTTCTTCGTGGCCTGCCTGTGCACACCACTGACCGGCTCCGATCTGGCCCATCACCTGCCCGCCTACCGGCCCACCACCTTGCTGGCCCGCCAGACCAACGGCGACCTGCACCTGGTCCTGCCCCGCTGGCGCCACGCCCTGTCCCAGGCCCGCACCGACACCGACCGAAGCGCCCTGGCCCGCCGCATCGGACGACGTCTGGTGCGCACCGGATTCACCCTCACCATGCCCACCTGGGGTGGCTGGACCAGCGACCTGCGCCTGGCCACCGACGTGTTCACCCATTACCACCCCGAGCAGGCCGACCTCATGCGTTTGGCCCTGCGAACCGCCATCCACCCGGGCCCCGACCCCGCCCCGCTCCACCACCTGCTCGATGACCTGGCCCCCTGGCTGGAAACCACCTACACCGCCACCCACGGTCGCAAGAGCACGCCCTGAACACCACCTGCGACAGGTACCACCCCACGCCCGCACGGGCCCATGTCGCACCCCCGTGCGAAACTGACAACGTGAAACGCCCCGACCTGGACGACCTGGTACGCCTACGCCGCGCCCGCGACCGCATGGACCGCGACTACGCCCAGCCCCTGGACGTACCCGCCCTGGCCCGCCAGGCCCTGATGTCCACCGGCCACTTCTCCCGCAGCTTCCGCGCCGCCTACGGAGAACCCCCCTACAGCCACCTGATGACCCGCCGCATCGAACGCGCCAAAGCGCTCCTGCGCCGCGGCGACATGTCGGTCACCGACGTGTGCTTCGCCGTGGGCTGCACCTCCCTGGGCACCTTCAGCACCCGCTTCACCGAACTGGTCGGTCTCAGCCCCAGCACCTACCGCGCCCAGGACCACGAAAGTGGCGCGCCCATCCCCGCGTGCCTGGCCAAGACCGGCACACGACCGATCAGGAAAAGAGAAGCCCGAACCGGCCCCCACTCCTAGCATCGAGTCCATGAACATCACACTCTCCACCTGCTTCATCGCCGTCGACGACCACGACAAGGCCCTGGCCTTCTACCGCGACGTCCTGGGACTCCAGGTGCGCAACGACGTCTCCTTCGAAGGGATGCGTTGGGTCACGGTCGGCTCTCCCGACCAACCTGACACCAGCATCGTGCTCGAACCACCCCTGGCCGACCCGGGCGCCTCCGAACAGGACCGGCTCGCCCTGGCCGAGCTCTTGGCCAAGGGGTTGCTGCGCGGGGTCATCTTCACCACCGACGACGTCGACGCCACCTTCGAACGCATCAGCTCCGCCGGCGGGGAGGTGCTGCAGGAGCCCATGGACCAGCCCTACGGGGTACGCGACTGTGCCTTCCGCGATCCGGCCGGCAACATGCTCCGCTTCAACCAGGCCGGTTAGCGGCGCCCCGGCTCCACCCCCCGGACACGGGGTGCGCAGCCACCGAACCCGAACCACGTATCAGAAGGTCAAGGGAGTGACGTCCTCATCCGGTGGATGGTGGAGCGTCCTTGATGGTCGCGGGTGGGCGCACGGGCCAGGCGGGCGCGTACTCCACCCCTTGTTCGGGTGGCAGCAACCGGTCGGTGCGCGTGTCCACGCACACCGACCGCACCAACTCGGCCCGCTCCAGGGGGTGGAACCGGCCGGCGTGCACCCACCAACCGCACAGGTGTTTGCGTGGAACGGGTCGCCCGTCGGGCCGAACGTGTCCGATGGCGGTGGTGAAGGTGCGCAGTAGTACCCCCACGCGTTCGTGACCGGACACCGCCCGTCGAAGTTCGGTGATCACGGTGGGGTCCTCGATCACCACGCGTGTGCTCAGGCGCCGCAATACGGTGCTCACCCTGGGGCGGATTCTGAGGGTGAGCAGGTGCAGATCGCCGGGGGCGGGGGCCAAAAGGGGAGCCAGGAAGGCCTGATGGTGGCACATAGGGGCAGTATGCGCCGCCGCGAGGCCTCCGATCGGATTATCCACAGGCCTACTTTTTCGGCCCGAGGAGGGGTCCGGGGCGAGGTTCACCTTTCCCCTCTTTGAAACGTTTGGTTTGTAACGTTACTCAATAACGTTACGCATCTATGGTAACGAAACAGATCTCCGGAAAGCCTCGAATCCTGACCCCCGATAAGTCAATGTTCTAGGAAGTCAGGGCCTCAGGGGCTCTCAGAGTCCACCCGCCACCCCGCAGGGGTCCGCCAACGTTATTCAGCGCAAGGCCCGAAGCAGCGAAAACGCGATGGATACACCCACCGCTGTACCAACTGGGGGCGCCTCACCGAAGCGGGTCACACCCCTCCACGCTCCCGAGGCCAGATCCCCAAGAGCCACCACCCCACTCTCACCACGCCTCCCTGTACTCGCTGGAGTGGCTACGCCCATCCGGGTACACGGCACTGACCGATCAGCCCGGCGGATCGGGGTCGAGACGGGGATCGCGGAGCGTTGGAACAGGAACCCGCGCTAAGCCTTCTCCCACGGGTTCGCACCGTCTGTGGGCATGCCGTTCGAGTTCGGGGGGCGAGGAGGAGCGGCGAAGAAATTCCCGTTAGCGGCCTGACCTGCGCCTCGGTTCGGTGACGGGCCGATTCTGGGCACCTTCAGGGCCATACGTTCTGGCCCATGCCCGGTGAGTTCCTCTCCGGTGAGCAGATCGCCCGCCAGGCCCGCTCCCGCTGGGCCGACATGCCTTGTCGTCCTGATGATGTTCGAGGGGCTGCGAACCGCCCGGCCCGTCACCTCATCGCCTTGCATGACGCGGCCCAGGTCCCCTGACCGGGACCGATGGCAAGATCGCGTGGTAGGCCTGCGTGAGCGGGTACGGGCGGTGGACACCGACGACACCGACCAGGTGCCGGCGTGCGTCGAGGAATGGTCCAAGGTCTGAGGGGCTGGACCTCTTCGGTCCGGCTCGACCCACGAGAGCGGGGGCTCCGAAGATCTTCGGAGCCCCCGGTGGGGAGATCGAGGTCAGTGGCCGCCGGCCAAAGTGCCCGACAGTTCGGTGTGCAGCTTGGCACTGGGCTCGTTCAGGCCGGTGATCTGAACCTGGACGCCGTGACGGCGGAAGTGTTCGCTCACCTGATCCAAGGCCGCCACAGCGGAGGAGTCCCACACGTGGGCGCCGGACAGGTCCACCACGACCTTGGTCAGGCCCTGCTCGGTGTAGTCGAAGCATTCGACCAGCTCGCCGGTGGAGGCGAAGAAGACCTCGCCGCTGACCGTGTAGACGCGGGTGCCGCCCTCGGGGTCCAGGACACTGGTGACTCGGGCCTGGAGGGCGGCTTTGCGAGCGAAGAGAATCATGGAGACGACAACGCCGACGATCACGCCCAGGGCGAGATTGTGGGTGGCCACCACCACGACCACGGTGACGACCATGACCAGGGTCTCGGTCCAAGGCATGCGCCTGAGCGTGGCGGGGGCGATGCTGTGCCAGTCGAAGGTCACCGCCGACACGAAGATCATCACCGCGACCAGGGCGGCCATAGGGATCAGGCCAACGATGTCACCCAGGCCCACGCACAGGATGAGCAGGAACACCCCGGCCAGGAAGGTCGAGATCCGGGTACGGGCACCGGACTTGATGTTGATCATGGTCTGGCCGATCATCGCGCACCCGGCCATGCCGCCGAAGAGCCCGACCAGGATGTTGGCGATGCCCTGGCCTCGGGCCTCGCGGCCGTGGTCGGAGCGGGTCTCGGTCTGGTCGTCGACGACCTTGGCCGTCATCAGCGACTCCATCAGCCCGACCAGCGCCAGGGTCAGAGAATAGGGCGCGATGAGGATCAGCGTGTCCAGGGTGAGGGGGACATCGGGCAGCAACGGCATGGGCAGGGCATCGGGGAGTTGGCCCTCATCGCCCACGGTTCGGGTGGAGATCCCCATGGTGACGGTCGCGACGGTGAGGAGGACGATCGCCACCAAAGGCGCCGGGACGGCCTTGGTCAGGTAGGGAAGGCCGAAGATGACGCCGAGCCCGATGGCGACCATCACGTAGACGGGGACGTCGAAGCCTGCCAGGTAGGGCATCTGGGACAGGAAGATGAGGATGGCCAGGGCGTTGATGAACCCGGTCATCACGCTGGGCGGGACGAACCGCATCAACTTCGCCACACCGGCCAGGCCCAGGGCGATCTGGATGAGACCGGCCAACAGGGTGGCGGCGATGAGATGGTCGACGCCGTACTCGATCGAAAGGGGTGCGACCACCAGGGCCATGGCACCGGTGGCGGCCGAGATCATCGCGGGGCGTCCGCCCAGGAAGGCGATGGAGACGGCCATGATGAAGGAGGCGTACAGGCCCACCCGGGGGTCGACCCCGGCGATGAGCGAGAATGCGATTGCCTCGGGGATCAACGCCAGGGCGACCACCAGTCCGGCCAGGACGTCGATGCGGAGCTGGGCCGCCGAGGGCAGGACGTGGCGGGGTCGGTGTTTTCGGGCAGAAAAGATCAAGGGAACCCATCAGAGTGCAGGCGACCCGGGCAAAGGGTCGCGAAACGTGCAGGTCGAAGCCACTCGGGGGCCGACCCACACGAACTCTACCCTCACGTTAGGGTTGGGATTGCGAGAGGTGGAGTGACGACCATCACCGCCCTCCCCCGAGGCCGTCTCAGATCCGCCCCGTCTCGGAGGCCCGCGCAAGGCGCAAACGCTCGGCGAACTCCTCAGCCATCGCCAGCTCCTTACGAAGGGCCTGGCACCGCGTGGCGATCGACGTCTCGAACTCGTCCAGATCAGCGTCCAACTCGGTGCGTTCCCGCACCGTGGTCTCCGGTTCGGCCAACAAGTCCAAAGTGGCGAGCAGCCTCTGCATCTCCTCCAAAGGAAAATTGAGCGGCTTCATCCGTTTGATCAGCTGCAACCGGTCCACGTCCTCGGCGGTGTAGAGCCGAAACCCTCCCTGGGAACGCGCCGAGGGCTCGACCAGCCCGACCTCCCCGTAATACCGGATGGTCCGCAGGGACAGCCCTGTACGTTCGGCGACCTCACCGATCTGCATGTGTCCACCGTCGGCCATGACCGCACCCTCCTCGCATCACGCCCCTTGGCGGGGCACCCTGTTGTGCAACGTTAACGCTGCCTTGCCCGCTTTGAGGACGCGAGCTGAGGGGCTGCACAGTAGCGGCGCAGCGCGGCACCCGTGGTCTGGTCAAGCCTCCTGGAAACCCACGGACCGGCCGGCCCGGCACACCCACCGATCGGCTGATCTCGGCCACCGACCCGGGCGCGGCCACCATCAACAACCGGCCGGCCACCGTGGACACCTTCTTCGCCCTACACGGCTCGGGCCGACCCCAAGTGGTGCCCGAGCACCTGGCCCGCCCCGGCCCCCCGAGCCCTGGAGCAACGGGTACTGTCGCGGTTCCTGCACACCGTGGCCCACCACGCCTCGACCCGGGCTCGGGCCCTCTGCCACCTGGCCTACTACACGGGCCCGCGCATCACCGAGATCGTCGCCCTGGACATCGCCGACATCAGACTCTCCACGTGCAAGGGCAGCGTGCGTGTGCGCGGCAAAGAGCGACTGTCCACCACGGCCGGCTCTCGCGCATCGGCCAACGGAACACGGTGATCAGGTGGCCCCTCGGCGAAGGCCGATGTTCGAGGCCGTCCCTACGTCAGACCCGCCCCAAGGGCACGTGCGCCCCCTCCGGTTCGCGCACCCCCACCTTCATCCCGGGCTCGACGACGCCCCCCTCCAGCACCACACCCATCACCCCGGCCCGAAGCACCAGCACACCCTGCTCGTCCCGGTACACCATCTGTTTGAGCAGCCCCGGACTGAACCCGTCGATCTGCGCGCACGGGTTGCGCAACCCGGTGATCCGCACCCGTGCCGTTCCGAACCCGAGCACGGTTCCCCGGGACAGTCCCAACAGGTCGATCCCCCGGGTGGTGATGTTCTCGCCCATCTGCCCGGGCGCGACCTCGAACCCGGCCAGGGCGACCTCCTCCAGGAGTTCGGCGTGGATCAGGTGCACCTGGCGCAGGTTGGGGCGGGTGGGGTCGACCGCCACCCGCGATCGGTGCTTGACGGTCCTGCCCAGGTGCGCGTCGCCCTGCACCCCCAACCCGGCCAGAAGACGGATCCGTGCCCGGAGGGGTTTACCGAAGGTGTGCTCGGGGCTGCTACCGACCGACTCCACGACGGGGGCCATGGCCACCCTCCTCTACCACGTGTTCCAACGGGCCCCTCAGCCTAGACACCCCGGAACGGACGACCGGAGATCGCCCCCTGCCCGACCCGGCCGGGTCGACTCACGGCGCTCACACGGGAAAGCGCCCATCGTTGAATTCCGCGGCACTCCTTCTCAACCCCCGGGGAACCACCAGGAGCGAGCCGGATCACCCGCGTCCTTGAGCATCCGGGTTCTCAGTCGATGGCGAGAACGAAGGACGCGGCAGGCATCGCCGCCCCACGACCATCGAGATCACGCGGAGCCGATCCGGGGCCCGATTCGCGACCGGTTGTGACAGCCCGCCCTCTTGAGTCCCCGACCTTGGGCAACCCTCGAAAGCCCTGTGACCTGCCCTGATGTCCTCGGGTCGCACGCGCCACCCATGTCATTGGCACATCGGGGGGGCGCTCTCCACCACCACCGAGCCCAAGGGGTGGACCACCACGACCCCTCGGGGTTTGCATCTCAAGTGGCTTGAGAGTGCACGGTTACCCCCATGGACAACCAGCAGTCGTACCCCATCGGAGACGCCGCCCGCCGCAGCGGCCTGAGCGTCAGCGCCGTGCGCTTCTACGCCGACGCCGGAATCGTGGAGCCCACACACCTGTCCCAGGCGGGCCACCGCATGTACGACATCGACACCATCGCCCGCCTGGAACTGGTGCGCACCCTGCGCGAGTTGGACACCGAACTGAACGAGATCCGCCGCCTGCTCGAAGGTAGCACGACCCTGCACGATCTGCTCACCACCCACCTGGCCATCGTCGAACGCCAAGAACGCACCCTGCGGGCCAGGAGGGCGGTGCTGCGCACCCTGATCAAGCAGGGCGCCACGACCACGCAGGCCGACCTGATGCACAAACTCGTCTCGATGACCGACGAGGAACGCGAACAGACCATCGACGACTTCTGGGACGAGGTCGGCGAAGGCCTCGACGTCCCCGACGGCTTCGTCGACCGTCTGCGCACGATGCGCCCACTCCTGCCCGCCGACCCCACCGCCACCCAGCTACAGGCGTGGATCGAACTGGCCGACCTGGTCAAGGACCCGGCGTTTCGCGACGAGGTCCGCACCTACCTGCACCAGACCTACTCCACGGACGTGGGCAGGAACATCGCGAGCCCGCCCTTCCAGGAATTCGTGTACGAGAGCGGGGCCGGGCTCTTCGAGGAGGTCCTGGCCGCACACCGCGCCGGTGAGTCTCCTCGCTCCCCTTGGACGCAAAAGGCCATCACCCGCTTCTTGGCGGCGGTCGCCGAGGTGTCCAACACCCCACTCACCCATCAAGTCCGCGACCGGTTGGCCGACGCCTACCGGCACATCCCCGATATCAAGCGCCAGATCGCCGAGGAGGACGCCCACTCCCAAGGCCCCGTCTACGACCAGACCCACGGTCGATACCTGTCCCTGGTGGCGGTGATCAATGGGTCCGCTCCCGAGGAGGACACAGGGCCCTACGACTGGATCGCCGAAGCCATGCGCGCCCCGACCGACGACGACTGAGCAGCCCACCCACACGCCCGGCGGCGGCACAGGTCGGCCACCGCCGCAGGGCCACTGGCCACGACACAGTGAGCGGACCACGCCCCCATCCATCGCAGGGCCCGACACGACCGTAGATGAGGCGCCGGCACCCACCCCCAACGCTTCCACCGGGTCGAGCCGGAACCGGCGAGCGAACAGGTTGCGCCTCAAGCGGCTTCAACCGCCACAGTGGGCTCCATGGACGACAAAGAACTACACACCATCACCGACGCCGCCCGCCGCAGCGGCCTCAGCGTCAGCGCCGTGCGTTTCTACTCCAACGAAGGACTCATCCCACCTGAGGGCCACAACAGCGCGGGCCATCGCATGTACACCATCGACGCCATCGCCCGCCTGGAACTGGTGCGCACCCTGCGTGAGTTGGACACCGACCTGCAGCAGATCCGTCGCCTCCTGGAAGGCGAAACCACCCTGCACGATCTGCTCACCACCCACCTGGCCATCGTCGAGAACCAGGAACGCACCTTCCGGGCCAGGCGAGCCGTCCTGAGCACCCTCATCGAGCAGGGGGGCACCACGGCCCGAGCCGACCTGATGCACAAGCTCCTTTCCATGACCGACGAGGAACGCGAACAGACCATCGACGACTTCTGGAACGAGATCGCACGCGGTCTGGACGTACCCGAGGGGTTCCTCGACCGGTTGCGAGAACTACGCCCCCGGCTACCCGACGAACCCACCCTGGACCAGCTCCAGGCCTGGATCGAACTGGGCGACCTGGTGGGCAACCCGTTGTTTTGCGAGGAGGTCCGCACCGGCCTGCACCTGGACCACGGCCTCAACGAGACCGGACGCAAAATCGCCGCCCCACCCATCCAGGAACTCATACACGAGGTCGGCCCTCCCATCTTCAAGAAGGTTCTGGACCTGTACCACGCGGGCCAGGACCCCCGGTCCGCGAACGTGCAACAGGTCATCGACCACATGCTGGAAGTGATCTGCGAGTACACCGACCAGCGCCCCGGCCCGCAGCTACGCGATCGCATGGCCGAAAGCTACCGGCAACTCTCGGACCTGATCCGCCAGGACCAAGAGCAGGACTCCACCTCCCAGGACGCGCACCAGGACGCCTTCATCCGCTACCGGGACCTGGTGCAGCGGATCAACGGCCAACAGGACCAGGACGAGATCATCGATGAGCCCGCCCACCTTTTGTGGATGGCCGACGCCATCAGCACCCACTGACCACCCCGAAAAGCCGGCATCATCGACCGGTGCGGCCCCACCCCAAACCGCCGCACACCCGGTTGCGACCCCCCACCCGATTCGAGGTCACCACACGTGAACAACTACGACGACTTCGCCGACGCCTACTCCATCGACAACGAGAACAACCTCACCAACGGCCACTACGAACGCCCGGCCATGATCGACCTCGCGGCGAACGTGCGGGGCAAACACATCCTGGACGCCGGCTGCGGATCCGGGCCCCTGTCCGCGGCCCTACGCGACCAAGGCGCCACCGTGACCGGCTTCGACGCCAGCACCAAGATGATCGAACTGGCCCGCCAACGCCTGGGGCCAGGCACCGAGCTGCACGTGGCCGACCTGGGCGGACCCCTTCCCTTCAACGACGGAGCCTTCGACGACGTGGTCTGTTCCCTGGTCCTGCACTACCTCCAGGACTGGAGCGGTGCCCTGGCCGAACTCCACCGCGTGCTCAAACCGGGCGGGCGTCTGATCGCCTCGGTCAACCACCCCATCATCCACAAGATGATCGCCCCCGAGTCCGACTACTTCGCCATCGCCCAGTGGTCACAAACCCACACCTTCAACGGACGACCCGCCACCCTCACCTACTGGCACCGGCCCCTGCACGCGATGACCGACGCCTTCACCCAGGCCGGTTTTCGCATCACCCGCATCAGCGAACCGCCCTACTCCCCCCACACCCCGGCAGAACTCATCCCCTCGGAGTTGGCGGGACGCACCTCCTTCCTGAGCTTCCTGTTCTTCGTACTGCACAAGGACTGACCCCCAGCGGCGCACGTTCCGTGGCCGGGCCCCGCCCCCGCCGAAAAACCCGTGGCGACCCCCGCCGCCCACCCGACATGCTCCTCCCATGTCGATCGCCAACACCCGCGCCACCGGGTTGCACGAGTCGTCGGGCCTTGGTGTGGTGGGCACCCTGGGCCAGGCCCCCACCCGAGCACGCCGGTGAGCACCCGCCCACAGGCGGACGAACTCGTGCGCGCGGTGGCCGCCCGCCACCGCATCACCCCCGACCGCATCCGATCGCTGCCGGTGGGGGAGGCCAACCACGTCCTGGCCCTGGGCCCCGACCTGGTCCTGCGCGTTCCCCGCCTCCGCGAACACGCCCAGGACCTGGCCAAGGAGGCCGAACTCCTGCCCCTGACCCACACCGCCCGGGTGGGCACCCCGGCCCTGGTCGAACACGCCACCACCCCCGTGCCCTACCTGCTACAGACCCGCTTGCCCGGCACCGACCTGGCCACCACACCCACACCCGCACCCGCTCTGCTGCGGGAGCTGGGCCAAAGAATGGGACGCCTGCACCATCTGCCCACCGCGAACCTTCGCACCCCACCCCGACAGGGCGAATCCACCGATCCGGCCGATCTGCTCCAACACCTGCACCACATCGGCATGCTCGACGCCCACACCACCACCTGGTGCACGAGCCTGCTGCGCCGCCTGAACGACGCCCACCCCCGCCCCGGGACGGTGTTGATCCACGGCGACCTGACCCCCACCAACCTGCTCGCCACCCCCGACGGTGCCCTGTCGGGGATCGTGGACCTGGGGGACGCGGCCTTGGCCGAGGCGGCGGTGGACTTCGCCAAACTCCCACCGCACTGGCTCCCCGAGGTCCTGGCCGGCTACCCGCACCCACCCCGAACAGAACACGCCTGGCGTTCGCGCATCCTTCTCCACCATCTGACCTGGGCCCTGGCCCGCCTGCGCGAACCCCACCCCCGACCGGGCCGGCGCCACTGGAGCGCCCCGCCCACCTCCCGTCTGCTCGCCCTGATGCGGCTGCTGAGCACCCACCCCCACTGGGCCCCCACCTGAGCGGCGTTGTTCAGCGCCACCGCCCCGGTGTGTTCGGGCGCCCGAACGGGCCAGACCGATGGCTGCCGAGGCAACACCCGCCCCCCCAGGCGCCCACCAGCGATGTTCACCCCACCGCCACGGCCCGCCCCGCCACGTTCACCGTGCGTTACGACACTTTGGATAGCGTCGGCGTTCATCCCCCTGCGAGCCCCCGGCAAGGACCATTTCCCTCACCGGGGCCGGGGAGGGCGGGCGCATGTGCGGATGCCACCCACCCCGGCCCCCACCTTGGCGCTCACACCCTCGTGTAGGAGCGGTCCCTGTCCAACAACGCCTGGGCGCGGGCGCACACCGCTTCGGCGTGCTCCAGCGAACCGGACCCACCGACCTCACCGGCGGCCACCGCCAATGCCTCGCGCGCCCGGGCGTGGGCCTCCACCAACCGGTGGCGCGCCCCGACCTCCATCCCCGCCTTCTCGGCGGCCACGCACGCGCGTTCACATTCGGCCAGGGCCCATTCCAGACGCCGGTGCAGCGACCTGTCGCGCACCAGCAGGGGCACCACCACGCCCACCACCGCGCCCAGCACGGTGGCGGCCAACCGCTCACCCACCAGGTCGGAGGCTCCCGCGCCGGGGTGGGCCAACGCCGACAGCGCCAACGTCAACGGGGTCACGCACACGATCGCGTACGCGTAGTTGGTGGTCACCAACAACTCCGCGCCCACCTGGCACAGCACCACCACGGCGATCAGCGTCCACACCGAGGAGGTGTCCACCACCGCGAACAGCACGGCGGCCGCGACCGTACCGGCCACGGTGCCCAACGCTCGTTGCAGGGTGCGGTGCCAGGTGACGGTCACGCTGGTGGCCTGCAACACCGAGGCCGCCGAAACGGTCGCCCAGTAGCCGTGTCCCATGCCCAAGGACCAGGCCAACGCGCCGGCGGCCAGGGAGGCCAGGGCCACGCGCAGCGCCCACAGCATGCGCGGGCGCGGTCCGGGCTCACCGGGCCGCACCAGGCGGATCCGGTCGGCGTGGGCGCTGAAGGTGCGCAGTTCCTCGTCGGTGACCAGCGGGTCCAGGTGGCGGCGGGTGCGCACGCGGCGGGCCAGCTCGCGTAGTTCGGCGGCCCGGCGCCCCTCCAGTACCCGGTCGCCGCCGGTGGCCAGCAGGGTGTGGGCGCGGGCGATCATCACCTCAAGGGTCAGCACGGTGTCGGTGCGCGTGGTGGTGCCCAACAACCGGTGGGCCCGGTGCAGGGCCGCTTCGGCGCCCTGGCCTCGCGCGGGGGTGGGGGCGTGCAGGTGGTCGGCGACCGCGTGCAGGGCTCGGGCCACGACCAGGCGGTGGCCGGCGCGGGGGTGGAAGAACACCCCGACCATGGCCATCACCCAGCACAGGGCGCTGGATGCGGCGATGGTCGCCGTGTTGATGGGCACCCCGGCCAGGGTTTGGGGGGCGTAGGCGGCCACTCCGGCGGCGAAGACGAACATCAGCCCGGCCGGGGCGCCCAGGTTCACGGTGTCGGAGGTGTACTTGGCCGCGGCCGCCACCAGGGCCACCACCACGATGGGCCCCAGCATGGAGGTCGAAAGGGCCGAGGTCAGCGCGCCGGCGCCCACCGCCAGGGTCAGTCCGCCGGCCACCAGGGCCAGGATCGGTGCGCGGCGACGGTAGGTGTCATCGCGCGCGTACAGGGCGGTGAAGCAGCCCATGGCGGCGTAGGGAGCCAGGTCCATGCGTCCGGCCAGGTACAGGGTGGTCAATACCGCCAGCAGACATAGGCCCACTCGGGTGGCGGTGACGACGACGTTGCCGCGTACGCGGCGGGGCGAGAGGGAGCCTTTGGAGTCGAAGAGGGTGCTCGACCGCCCCCAAAAAGAAGAAAAGTAGTTCACAAGTAAATTATTATAGGGTGGATACGATCCCAACGCCACCCAGCGAAAGACACCTCACCTTGAGCGACGCCGTGGCCCGCTTCCAAGAACACTGGGCCCAACTACACCCCGGCACGGACCTGACCGGTATGGAAGCCATCGGCCGCGTCCGCCGCCTGGCCGCCCTGGCCAACAACCGCACCGACGACGCCCTCACCGACACCGGCGTCTCCCGACCCGAATTCGAGATCCTGGCCGCCCTACGCCGCTCCCCCGGCGGCCTACGCCCACGCCACCTGACCCGCGAGACCATCTCCTCGGGCGCCGCCACCACCAAACGCCTCCAACGCCTCGAAGAAGCCGGACTGCTCACCCGCACCCGCATCGAACGCGACCGCCGCGAAACCCTGGTGCGCCTGACCCCCGAAGGCGAAACCCTCGCCGACACCCTCTTCGCCCGCCAACTGGGCATCGACACCGACCTGCTCGCCCCCCTGAGCCAGGACGAGAGCACCCAACTGGCCGCCCTACTGGCCCGTGTGCTCACCCCCATCGACCACACCTGACCCCGACACCGGGACCACACCCACCACCACGGGCTTCTGAGCCACATCACCCCGGCCCACCTGCCTGAGCCTTACCGAGATGAACCAAATAAGCTCAAAAGGGGCAACGACGTTGCGGGGCCCTCCTGAGCCGCTGAGCAGCCACAGCCCCTCCTCGGCCGATCGCGGTTCGATGAACCCGCTGCGGCCCCGTTCGGCTCCCGACCACGGTGTGCGCGTTCATCACCCCTTGGCCGAAGAAGACCTCCGGTGACCTGCATCGAGCGCACGGCCCACCCCCGCCTCACGAAGCCGACCTCCACACGGATACCGCACGGGCCCTTCACCCCACAGAACAATGAGATCGCCTGGACACGCGAACACACCAACAGCCCTCAAGCACTGCCGGCGGTGCCACTCGCGCTGAAGTACCACCAAAAGAGGGCACGCTTCCCCACCAGACGAAGCCGTCGCGTGGGCCGAACCTCTCGCGCCACGCTGGTCCGACATGTCAAGATGACCAGTCATGGGCGCATTGGACGGGAAGACCGCACTGGTGACCGGTGGGTCACGCGGGATCGGGCGGGCCATCGTGCAACGCCTGGCGCGTGACGGAGCAAGCGTGGTGTTCAGCTTCGCCCGCGACGAGGCCGCCGCCGCGGCGCTGGAGGCCGACGTGCCCAAAGCGACCGCGGTGCAGGCCGACCTGGCCGAGCGGACCGCGGCGGTCGCGCTGTACGACGCGGCCGAGCAGCAACTGAACGGGCTGGACATCCTGGTCAACAACGCCGGGTCGAGCACCGTGCCGGCGTCGATCTCGCAAACCAGCGACGCCGACTACGATCAGATCATGGCGGTGAACACCCGCGCGGTGTTCACTCTGATGCGCGAGGCCGGAACCCGGCTGCGCGACAGCGGACGCATCGTGAACATCTCGACGATCAACACTGTGGCGCCCACCGCCGCCACCGGAGTGCACGCGGCCAGCAAGGCCGCCGTCGAACAGTTCGCCGCCGGCGCGGCCCGCGAGCTCGGCGCCCGGGGGATCACCGTCAACAGCGTCTCGCCCGGAGCCACCGACACCGACCTACTGCACGGCAACAACCCCGGAGTCGACGTGGCCGATGTCGTCATCCCCATCACCCCGTTGGGTCGGCTGGGACGACCCGACGACATCGCCGACGTCGTGGCCTTCCTGGTCGGGCCGGACGGGCGATGGATGACCGGGCAGAACCTGCGCGCGGGCGGCGGGCTGGCCTGACCTGGACCGCCCACAAGATAAGCCGGGAGAGGGCAACGGGCAGTACATGCGCCCGGCGCGACCCGCTGCGGCAAGCTCAAGGTGAGCGACCGGACCGCCCACCGTGCTGAATCCGGGCGAACATGCGCCCGCCCGCGGCGTCCACACACTGATCGACCTGGAGCCGGCCCCGGGTGTGCTCGTCCTCGCACAGCGCCGCGATGCCCTCAAGTTCGGGCCGCACCCCACCCAACACCCGATCCACCACGATCTCGATCACCACCCGCTCAGGGGTCGGGCCCGCGCACCCGGTACCGCCGCCCATAACGCCGCACGGCCTCGGCCACCGCCGGATGAGCGGCCACGGTGCGCGCCACGCAACCGCAGGCGAAGGTGAACACCCGCGCCCGATACCGCTGCGGCTCATAGGTCACCCCCACCGGCACCTGGTGGATCCCACCCCCAGGACACGGCGAGGCCGGCGTGCACAAGCGCTACCGCGACCAGAACGACGAGAACGGATCGGCCACCCCATCGACCTCTCCCACCCAAATCCCCCAACACACCAAACGACCACACCCACCTCGACCCCGAAAGGACCCCCGCGCGTGCACCCCACCACCACACCCCACACCAACGGCCACCTACCCCGCCCCGGCGGCCACCACCTGTTCTGGCAAGAAACCGGCAACCCCCACGGAATACCCGTCCTGGCCATCCACGGCGGCCCCGGCTCAGGCTCCTCCCACAAATGGTCGTGCTTCACCGACCCCCACCACTACCGGCTCATCCTGCTCGACCAACGCGGCAGCGGACACAGCACACCCAACGCCGGCGACCCCACCACCGACCTGACCACCAACACCACCGCCCACCTCATCGACGACTTCGAAGCCCTGCGCACCCACCTGGACATCGACCGCTGGCACCTACTGGGCGCCTCCTGGGGATCCACCCTGGCCCTGGCCTACGCCCAAACCCACCCCGAGGTCGTGCGCGCCCTGGTGCTGTTCGCCATCACCACCGGCACCCGTGCGGAGATCACCTGGATCACCCACACCATGCGCCGTGTCTTCCCCCACCAATGGGAACGCTTCCGCGCGGCCGCGGGCCCGGGCGCCGACCCCCACCACCTCCCGGCCGCCTACGCACGCCTTCTGGCCGACCCCGACCCACAGGTTCGTTTCGAGGCCGCCCAGGCCTGGTGTGCGTGGGAGGACACCCACGTGGCCACCGCCCCCGGCCACACACCCCACCCCCGATTCCACGACCCCGCCTTTCGCGCCACCTTCGCCCGCCTGGTCACCCACTACTGGGCGAACGACTGCTTCCTGGCCCCCGACCAACTCCTCCAAGGGATGGAACGCATCGCCCACCTACCGGCCGTGTTGGCCCACGGTCGCCTGGACATCAGCGGACCCGCCGACATCGCCCACGACCTGGCCGCACGCTGGCCGGCCGCGAAGCTGCACATCGTCGAAGACGCCGCCCACACCACCAACGTCGCCGGTCTGGGACAGATCGTCGCCCAGGCCATGGACCGCTTCCGCGCCCTGTGACACCCACCGCTGATCCGCGCCCGCGCCCGCACCCGGGCACGGGTCAGCGCGCCAGACCGGCCCGGAAGGCGAACACCACCAACTGGGCCCGGTCCCTGGCCCCCAGCTTGACCATCGCCCTGGACACGTGGGTGCGGGCGGTGGCGGGGGAGACCACCAGCCGTTGCGCGATCTCCTCGTTGCTCAACCCCTCACCCACCAACGCCACCACCTCACGTTCGCGTTCGGTCAGCACCCCAACGTCCGGAACCACCCCGCCGATCCCGCCCCCGCGCTCGGTGAAGGCGGCCACCACCCGCCGTGTGACCGAGGGCGACAACAACGCCTCCCCCCGGGCGGCCACCCGCACCGCCGCCAACATCTCCTGCGGTTCCCCGTCCTTGATCAGGAAACCGCTCGCACCACCCCGCAACGCCTCGAACACGTACTCGTCCAACTCGAAGGTGGTCAGCACCACCACCCGGGTGGCCACCAGATCCGGGTCCGATCCGATGACGCGCAGCGCCCCCAACCCGTCCAGTTCCGGCATGCGCACGTCCATCAACACCACATCGGGACGCAGCTCACGCACCAACTCCACCGCCCGCACCCCATCGGCGGCCTCACCCACCAACTCCATGTCGCCTTCGGCCTCAAGCAGCACCCGCAACCCCATCCGCACCAACGCCTGGTCGTCGGCCACCACCACCCGCACCATCACCGCGACCCCCGCACCGGCAGATCCGCACGCACCCGCACACCGCCACCCTGGGCCACCCCCACCGACACCGTCCCCCGCACCGCCCAGGCCCGCTCACGCATCCCCGCGATCCCCATCCCCTCCACGACCACCCCACCGCTTCCCTCATCGACCACCTCCACCACCACCCACTCCCTCCCGCACTCGATCCGCACCACCACCCCCGCGCCGGGGGCGTGGCGCACCACGTTGGTCAACGCCTCCTGCACGATCCGAAACGCCGCCACCTGCACCCCAGAACCCGGCCCGGACCGCTCCCCCTCCCAGACCACCTCCACCCGGTGCCCGGCCCGGCGCACCGACTCGGCCAACCCCTCCACCCGATCCAACCCGGCCACCGGCCCCCGACCCACCTCACCCCCATCCCGAAAGACCGCCAACGTGCCGCGCAACTCCTCCAACGCCTCCCGGCTGGCGTCCCGGATCGCCGCCAACGCCACCGGAGCCTGTTCGGGACGCCGATCCACCACGTGCAACGCCACCGACGCCTGCATGCTGATCACCGACAGGCTGTGCCCGACCACATCGTGCACCTCCCGCGCGATACTCAACCGCTCCTCATAACGCGAACGCGCCAACTCCTGGGAGCGTTCACGCTCACGCCCGGCCCGCCGCGCCCTGGCGAACACCCCCGCCCCGGCCGGCAGCGCCATCGCCCCCACCGCGAACACCACCGCCGCAGGGGCCGAACCATCGGCCCACCCCCACCAGGGCCGCCCCACCTGCGAGAGCAACGCCGCACCCACCACCACCGGACCCGTCCACCCCAAGAACACCCCCGGGGTCAGACCAAGCCCCGCCGAGAACACCACCAGTGCGCACATCAGCACCGCCGGCCCCATCCCCACACCGGCGGCCATCACCAACACCGCACCCACCCCGGCCACCGCGACCGCGGGCCCCGGCCACAACCGCCGCACCGCCACCGCCACCACCAACACCACCACGCCCGCCCACACACCCCAAGGCAAGACCACCTGCTGCACCTGATCCCACCCGGCGCCTTGACGCGCCCAAGGAGGACCCCCCACACCCTGGCCGGTCCGGTCCCAGGCCAAAGACCCCCGGGACCACACCAACACCAACGCACCCAGCACCACACCCAAGGCCACGTCCACGACCACGGCGCCCCTGCTCACACGTTCTGCCACACCCCGACCCTAAACACCCACCCCCTCCTCGCACCTGATGCGGCGGACGTATCTTCACCTACGCCCACCAACGTAGGCACACAGCCGCCCCCACACCGATGCGCGCGAGGGGCCCCACCACCCAGGGTGGTGACCATGAACACCACAACACTCATCGCCGCCGCCCCGCACTGGCAGGGCGGCCCACCACCCTTCCTTCCCGGAGTCCTCATGTTCTGTGTGCTCATCCTGCTCATCCTGGGCGCCCTGGTCTTCACCATCGCCCGCCGCAAGGGCCACACCCCGCCCTGGGCCCACCCGCGCACCCCCCGACCGGAGGACGCGGCCCGCACCGTACTGGCCGAACGCTTCGCCAAGGGCGACATCACCGTCGAGGAGTTCATGGAGCGCGCCAGCGCCCTGAACTGGACTCCCGGCCAAGGCGACAACGAACACTGACCCACCACACACAAGCAAGGGGCGCCCCCACCACGGGGTCGCCCCACCTCTTCGTTGTGGGGGTGTGTCCCACGCCGCGCCCCCACCCGACCCAGGCACACCCCACCATCAGCCACAATGACCAAAACCCTGACAAACACACCACAAGGATCGTGGGCTCACATGGCCATCCCCAAAGCCGAACTCCACCTGCACATCGAAGGCACCCTCGAACCCGAACTCGCCCTCCACCTAGCCCAACGCAACAACATCACCCTGCCCTACACCGACGTCGACCACCTACGCACCGCCTACGACTTCACCGACCTACAATCCTTCCTCGACCTGTACTACCGACTCATGGACGTCCTACGCACCCAACAGGACTTCCACGACCTGGCCACCGCCTACCTCGACCGCGCCGCCACCCAAGGCGTACGCCACGCCGAGATCTTCTTCGACCCCCAAGCCCACACCAACCGCGGCCTCCCCCTGGACACCGTCATCCAAGGCCTGGTCTCGGCCCTGGACCAAGCCCGCACCCGCCACGACATCTCCACCGAACTCATCCTGTGCTTCCTACGCGACCGCCCCGCCACCGAAGCCATGGACACCCTCCAAGCCGCCCACCCCCACCTCCACCACATCACCGGCGTAGGCCTGGACTCCGCCGAGGTCGGCCACCCACCCACCAAATTCACCGAAGTCTTCCAAGCCGCCGCCGACCTGGGCCTGCGCCGCGTCGCCCACGCCGGCGAAGAAGGCCCTCCCGACTACATCTGGCAGGCCCTGAACCACCTGGGCGCCGAACGCATCGACCACGGCATCCGCGCCCTGGAAGACCCCGCACTCCTGACCCACCTGGCCACCACCCGCACACCCCTGACCGTGTGCCCCTTCTCCAACGTGCGCCTACGCGCCGTCCCCACCCTGGCCCAACACCCCCTACCCGCCCTGATGGACGCCGGCCTCCTGGTCACCGTCAACTCCGACGACCCCTCCTACTTCGGCGGCTACGTCCACGACAACTACCTGGGCGTCCAACAACACCTGAACCTGACCAACGAAGACCTGCGCGCCCTGGCCCGCAACTCCTTCACCGCCTCCTTCCTCACCCCCCAGCGCCGCGACACCCTCATCGCCGAGGTCGACGCCTACCGCTTCGACTGACCCGCACACAAAACCGGGGGGCTCCACACCCACGCGTGAAGCCCCCCGCCCCCTTCCCTCAAACCCACACCAAACGCCGACCATGCTCACCCGCATGAGCCACCACACGCCCATCCAACGCCAACGTGAAAAAACCCTCCCGCGCCGGACGCGCACCCTCCCACCCGGGAAAGACCCGCCACCCCTCGTTACTCACCCACCGCACACCCAACCGACCCACCAACGACGCGAACCCCTCCCGCTCCCGAGGCCCCACATACGCCAACACCGCACTGTGCAACACCACCACCGTGGCCCCCTCCGGCGCCCGCGCCACCAAATCGGGCAACTCCGCCACCAAATCCCCCGCCACCATCACCGGCGGATCGGCCGCCACCACCGCCGCCGCACCCCGCAACCGCTCCAACCGCCCCGCCTCCTGCCCACCCGGCCAGATCAACGCCTCCAACCACCCCACATCACCCGCATCACCCACATCCAACGGATTCAGGTCGATCCCCCCACGCCAGACCACCCGCGGCAACCGATCCGGAACAGGAACCCCACCCTCGGTGGCGCACTCCAACACCGGCCCCGGCCCCTCACCCAACGGCGGCGCCCCATCGAAGGAGTACCGATACCGGTCCGGGTACAGACACAACCCCGCCGACGCCCCCACCTCGATCAAAGCCAACGGCCCCGGTAGTTGCGCCAACACCGGCAACAGGGTGGCGCACCGACCCACCTCGTTGGTCTGGGTCGAGCGCTCCATCACCACCCGCACCACCCGCTCCCAGTGCTCCATCACGAACGCCCGCCACGCCGCGAAAGAGCCCACCGGCCCACCCAGGTAGCGCACCGCCCCCAACCACAGGTTCGGTTGCCTCTTACCCTCCGGCAGCGCCGACACCGCTCCCACCAGCTCCGCGTCCAAGGCCACCCCACGCGCGATCTCCGCATAGCCGGGCGAGTCACCCTGCTCGAAGTTGACCGCCATGTGCGCCCACACCCGCGCCACCCGATCCCGACCCCGCATCGCGCACCCGCTTCCACCAAGACTCAGCCGACCTCGCGCACCCTAACCCCCACCCCCACCCCCACACCCGACCACGGCCGACCCCACCGCGTACCGCTCCCGATACCGCGAAGGCGAACACCCAAGACGCCGCACGAAAGCCTTACGCAACGCCTCACCCGTACCGAACCCACACCCCCGCGCGATCGTCTCCACCGACGCCGCCCCCTCCTCCAACCGCCGCCGCGCCCACTCCAAACGAACCTGCTCCACATACCGACCCGGACCACACCCCACCTGAGCGGTGAACACCCGCGAGAACTGCCGCACCGACAGCCCCGCCCGAGCCGCCATCTTGGCCACCGACCAATCCGCCCCAGGCTCGGCATCCACCAGATACTGCACCTGCCGCACCTCCACCCGCTCGGCCACCTGCACCGCCAACTGGGTCGAAAACTGCGACTGCCCACCCGGACGCACCAGAAAAACCACCAACGTCCGCGCCAGCTCCAAAGCCACCGCCCGCCCCAGATCTTCCTCCACCACCGCCAACGCCAAATCGATCCCCGAAGTCACCCCGGCTGACGTCCACACCCGCCCCGACCTCACGAACACCGCATCCTCTTCCACCACCAAGCCCGGAAACTCACTGGACAACCGGGCGCAGTGCCGCCAATGCGTGGTCACGCGCAATCCCTCCAACAACCCCGCACGCGCCAATACGAACGCCCCCGAACACACCGACGTCACCCGAGCGGCCCGCCCCGCCAACTCCCGCACCACCCCCACCAACACCGCATCCGGATCATGAGCACCCTCCCCACCGGGTACCACCAGCGTGTCCACCCGCCCCACCTCCTCCACCGCCATCGAGGGCACCAACCCCAAACCGGACGAACACACCACCGCCTTGCCGTCCACCGAGACGGTCCGCACCCGATACCGTGCCCCCGGCGCCCGCGCCGCCCCCGCGAACACCTCCAACGGCCCCGTCGCGTCCAAGCTCTGCATCCCATCGAAAAGCACGATGACCACCTCGTGCCGCGCACCGTTTCCCATACGCACCACCCCACCGCACCCCGAAAACGACCACAAGGTCACCCACCCCAAACATCCGGACACACCCACACGCCACCTCACCCCCTCTTGACCACCCCACCCTTACGCTGTGAACTCGACCCGACACACAAAAACCATCCGAACTCCCCACCACCCCCAGCAGTCCCACCCAGGAGAACACCACCCACACGAACGGACACCCGTGAGGCTCTCCGACCGCACCCGCCTGCACCACACCACATCCGCACCCACCACCAGCGGGCCCCTGGTGCACCTACACGACGTGTCCCACCCCCACCTGCCACGCCTGGACCTGGCCATCCACCCCGGCCACCACATCGCCCTACTGAACCTGAGCCCCCCGGCCCGCCACGCCCTGACACACCTGCTCACCGGCCACACCCACCCCACCAACGGCCACATCACCACCCACACCCGCATCCACACCACCCCCACCCACCCCACCCTGGCCCAAACCATCACCGGCCACACCCACCCCGACCCCCACGACCCCTACCTACACCGAGCCCTGGCCACCTCAGGGCTCGCCCACCACCCCCACACCACCCCCACCCACCGACTCCCACCCCACCTGGCCCCCCACATCCACCAGGCCCGCACCCTCTACGCCCACACCACGCGCGCCCACCTACTCCTGATCGACCACCCCACCACCCCCACACCGGCCCCCACACCCACCACCGCCCACCTCACCCTCACCGACCACCCCGCCCTGGTCCGCACCGCCGACCGCATCCTGCTCTTCCACCAAGACCGCCTCACCGAAACCGGCGACCACCACCAACTCCTGCTACGCGGCGGCGCCTACGCACGCCTGTACGCCCTCCAAAGCACCCGCACTCCCACACCACCGGCCCCCTAAACTGGTCCCCGTGGCACCCCTAACCAAGGAACTCACCGTCGGCCAGGTCGCCCAACGTTCCGGAGTGGCCATCTCGGCTCTGCACTTCTACGAACGCCAAGGCCTCATCCACAGCCGCCGCACCGCCGGCAACCAACGCCGCTACCACCGCGACACCCTGCGCCGCGTGGCCTTTATCCGTATCTCCCAACGGGTGGGCCTGCCCCTGTCCCGCATCCGCCAGGCCCTGGAACGACTCCCCGAGAACCGCACCCCCACCCGCGCCGACTGGGCCTCGGTCTCGGCCCAATGGCGCGACGAACTCGACACCCGCATCGCCCAACTCACCCGCCTGCGCGATGACCTGACCGGATGCATCGGCTGCGGCTGCCTGTCCCTGAACTCCTGCACCCTGTCCAACCCCGACGACGAACTCGCCGCCGCCGGCCCCGGACCCCGCCGCCTGATGGTCGATACGCTCACCGAACCCGACACGGGGCTTGAGCAGCAATCGAACAACCGGCCGCGTTAGCGCCTCGCACCGGGCGGATCTATCGCCTTGAAGCAGACGGTGCCGCCGGGCCGCACCAGGGCCAGGGTGTCGGACAGGGCGGTGGCGCCCGCGTCCACGACACGACAAGGTCCTCCGGCGAAAGGGTGAACGCGCAGGTCGACCAGGGTAGGAAGTCCCGAGGGGCCACGCGCGGCGGCGTCCGGGCGCAGGTCCGGTCCGGGCTCGGGAACGATCAGGTCAAGGAGGGCGATCGTGGACGGTGCGACCTTGCAGGAAAGAGCCGAACAGCGTGCTCGCGAGCTGCCAGACACGGTCTCGGGTGAGTTCTTCGGTCCGGGTTACGAGGTCTTCAAGGTCCGGGGCAAGGTGTTCATGCTCATGACCGAAGTCCCGGGCCGGCCGGTGGTGATCATCAAGTCCGACCCCGAGGAGTCCAAGACCCTGCGCCAAGACCACGACGACATCAGCCCCGGGTACCACATGAACAAGAAGCACTGGATCACCCTGGCCCCGGGCGGCTCGATCAACGCCTCCCTGGTCCAGGAGCTGGTGGCCGAGTCCTACCGTTTGGTGGTGTCCAACCTGCCGCGCGCCGAGCGTCCCGTGGACCCCGACCGATTCCAGACCCGCGAATGAGCGGGGCTCTGCCGAACACAGGGCTCCAGAAGGTCGACCGCCTCGGCCGCAAACCTCCTGGAAGGGCCGATCGTCCTCAACGACCCGTTCCAGCGCGGCATCGCCGGGCGCTGAAGGGCATCACGGCCGGTGAGTACACCTGACCCCCAGGCTCACCCCATCGGGGGAAGACCACCCCACCCCAGGGGGAGGCCCCCACCCGACCCCACACCACCCCGCATCGGCCCGGCCCTTGCCACCCACGCCTACGCCCGCCGCACCCACCCCCGATGCCCCATCTGCCGGCGACGCCGAACAAAAAAGGGGGGCGGGCCGGCCACAACGGCCCACCCGCCCTTGCCCACCGGCTCACCCCGCGGCGGCCTCATCGCGCCCGCGCCGAGCCAGCTCATCGGCGTATTCGTTGCCCTCGTCCCCGCTGTGGCCGCGCACCCAACGCCACTCGACCTCATGGCGTGCGGCCAACTCGTCCAGTCGCCGCCACAGGTCCACGTTCTTGACCGGCTTCTTGCTCGCGGTGGTCCAGCCGCGCTTCTTCCACCCGTGCACCCAAGAGGTGATGCCGTTGCGCACGTAGGAGGAGTCGGTGTGCACGATCGCCGGCACCGGCCGGGTCAGGCTCTCCAAGGCCTGGATGGCCGCCATCAACTCCATCCGGTTGTTGGTGGTCTGGGCCTCGCCCCCGTACAGCTCACGCTCGTGCTCCCCATAACGCAGCCACACACCCCAACCCCCCGGTCCAGGGTTGCCGCTGCAGGCCCCGTCGGTGTAGATGACCACGCTTTGTGTCGAGGTCTGCTCGACCTGATCCCCGTTGTGCATGCCGGGCAATCTACCGCCCTCAAAGATCACGAAAAGGCCACACACCCCATAAAAAGGGCCACCACCAGAGCCACCTACCCCCAATGGAGCCCCACAGGCACCCGAAAAAAGCCACACAGACGACCAATGGCACCCTCCGTGACCGACCCACCATCCACTTCCCCACGGCCACCAACCACTACCCACCGCACCCATGCCCACACCCGCCGTGGAAAAACACCCACCGAACCACCACCCCCCACACACACGGCGGGCCGCGAACCCCCCAAGGTTCGCGGCCCGCCGCACACACACAAGAGTGGACTTAACCGGCCGAGTACGCCTCCAACTCCCGCGCCCGCTCCTCACGACGCGCGAACACACTGTCGGCCATCTCGCTCATCTTCTTCAACACCCGCTTACGCTCACGCTTGGACAACCGATCCACATACAACCGCCCCCACGTGTGGTCGGTCTCGTGCTGCAAACACCGCGCGAAATACCCACTCCCGGACAACACCACCTCAGCGCCGTCCCTGTCCACCCCACGCACCGTCGCATGCTCCGCCCGCCCCAACTCCGCGTGCGGACCCGGAACCGACAAACACCCCTCGCTATCCACCACCACGGCATCGGCCACATCACGCTCATCCAACACCGGATTGATCACATGACCCACATGCCGCACACCATCATCATCAGGACAGTCATAGACGAACACCCGCCAATCCACACCCACCTGACTACCCGCCAACCCCACACCCTCGGCCGCGTACATCGTCACGAACATGTCATCGACCAACCGCGACAACTCCGCGCCACCCAACATCTCCTCGGGCACATCACGACCGGCCCGATGCAACACATCCTCACCGGTCACCGTCACCCGCAACACCCGACCACGCGCCGCCTCCGGAGCAAGATCAGGGAAATCCGCCACCTCCCGCCCCTGGACGACGGTCACGGGCACGGGCACAGACTGCTCCGACATGGCTCTACTCTCCGGACAGGCGACAACAGACGGTACAAACACCGCCACACCCGAAAAAATAGCACGAACCGGCAGGTCACCCCCGCCACCCACAACCACCCACCACTACCGGAACCACGCATTGCCCTGAATGAAACACCGCGCCAGATAGTCCCGCAACGACACCACCACCAACCGACGCCGATCACTCTCATGATCCCACACCACGATCCCCGGCCCATAGTCCGTATGCACATACGCGAACTGCGGACCCATATCCGAATCACCGAAGAAGATCATCTCATCGAACGGCGCGTACAACTCCAGATAATCCGGCTCCCCACGCATCGCCAGATTGTCCTCCACCAACCGACGCGCACCCCACACCACCTCATCCCCGTACTCGTTCACCACCCCATCCGTCTCACGCAACAACGACGCCAACTCGAACGGCAAAGGCAGCATCAAATGCTTCTCCACCTCGGCCAGCATCACCTCATCGGCCGCATCACTCAGATCGGCCTCCGGATACATCTCCAAGATCAGTTCACGCCACACACCCACGATCATCACAGGTCGCGGCAACACACGAGAAATCGCACCCGGCGAGTTGCCCCGAAAATCCACCACACCACCCCGCACACCACCACCCCCAACACCCCAACCAGCCACAAAAACCCACCAAAGCCCCACCACCCACCACACCAACCAGAGGAGCCACCACCACCGACCCACCCCACCCCCACCACGCACAATAGAAACCAACAACCCACCCACCCAGGAAGAGACACCCACCATGCCCACCACCCGCACACCCCGCGGACCCCACACCACCACCTGGGCCTACCTCTTCCTCCTCATCTCCCACAACACAGCCGCCCTCCTCCTACTCCCCCTCGTCCTCGCCTCCGCCCTCCTCACCCTCCTCTGGGTCGGCCTCCCCTTCATCATCCTCACCGCCCTCACCCTCCGCACCATCGCCAACGCCCAACGCACCACCCTCACCAAAATCCTCCAAACCCCCGTCCCCGCCGCCTACCGCCCCCTCCCACCCACCGGCATCATCACCCGAGTCCGCATCATCCTCACCGACCCCGCCACCTGGCGAGACCTCCTCTGGCTCACCGCCTCACCCCTCCTCACCGCCCTCGCCCTCATCCCCGCCATCCTCTACGCCCACGCCACCTACCAAACCCTCTACGCCCTCCTCCTCTGGCACCACACAACCGACCTCTACGGCCTCACCGCCACCACCCAACCCCAAGCCCTCCTCGCCCTCATCCCCGCAACCCTCCTCGCCACCCTCGCCCACACCCTCACCCCCCACACCACCAACGCCTGCACCCGCCTCTCCCACCTCATCCTCGCCCCCTCCGAAAAAGCCCGACTCACCGCACGCGTCGCCCACCTCGCCACCAGCCGCGCCGACACCATCGACACCCAAGCCTCCGAAATCCGCCGCATCGAACGCGACCTCCACGACGGCGCCCAAGCCCGCCTCGTCGCCCTCGGCATGAACCTCGGCATGGCCGAAAACCTCGTCGAAACCAACCCACAAGCCGCACGCGACATGCTCACCGAAGCCCGCGAAACCACCCGCCAAGCCCTCACCGAACTCCGCGACCTCGTCCGCGGCATCCACCCACCCGTCCTCGTCGAACGCGGACTCCCCGGCGCCGTCCAAGCCCTCGCCCTCACCCACCACCTCCCCATCACCGTCACCACCCACCTCCCCGGCCGCCCCGCCGACCCCGTCGAATCAGCCGCCTACTTCGCCATCGCCGAACTCCTCACCAACACCGCCAAACACGCAGGCGCCACCCACGCCTGGATCCACATCAACCACGGCCGACAACGCCTCATCATCACCGTCACCGACAACGGCCACGGCGGAGCCACCCCCACCCCCGAAAGCGGACTCAACGGCATCGCACGCCGACTCGACGCCTTCGATGGCACGATGAACATCACCAGCCCCACAGGCGGACCGACCATCATCACCCTGGAGATCCCGTGCGCGTTGTCATCGCCGAAGACCTTGCCCTCCTCCGCGACGGACTCATAAGGCTCCTCCAAGCCCACGAATTCACCGTCGTCGCCGCCCTCGACAACGGCCCCGACCTCCAAGCGGCCCTCACCGAACACAAACCCGACATCGCCGTCGTCGACGTACGCCTACCCCCCACCTTCACCGACGAAGGCCTCCAAGCCGCCATAGCCGCCCGCGCCCACATCCCCGGCCTGCCCATCCTCGTGCTCTCCCAGCACGTCGAACAGCTCTACGCCCGCGAACTCCTCTCCGACGACACCGGAGGCGTCGGCTACCTCCTCAAAGACCGCGTCTTCGACGTCAACCAGTTCATCGAAGCCGTCCGCCGCGTCTCCTCCGGCGGCACCGCCATGGACCCCGCCGTCATCTCCCAACTCCTGGCCCGACAAGACCAGAGCGGCCCCCTGGCCCAACTCACCCCCCGCGAACGCGAAGTCCTCTCCGAAATGGCCGAAGGACGCTCCAACTCCGCCATCGCAGGACGCCTCTACATCACCGAAAAAGCCGTCAGCAAACACATCAACAACATCTTCACCAAGCTCGACCTACCACCCTCCTCCGACGACAGCCGCCGCGTCCTGGCCGTCCTCGCCTACCTCAACGGCCAAGACCCACACCAATAGACACCCACCCCCAACACAACGAAGCGGCCGCGACCCCCAAGGGACCGCGGCCGCAACCACCCACACTCAACAACCACTAATCACGACGCACCCGATACAAACCGTCGATCTCCTCCGAGAACGCACGCAACACCGCATCCCGCCGCAACTCACCCGAAGGATGCACCAACCCCGACTGCACCGTGAACTCCTCGGCCAACACATGGAACGACCGCACCGCCAAATGCCGCGGCACACTCCGATTGGCCTCATACACCAACCCCTGCACCTCACGCAGAAGATCACGATCCCCCGCGATCTCCTCCGGCGCCATCGACAACGGCCGCCCGTTCACCAACCGCCAATACTCCAACTGATCACGCACCAACGTCACCAACGCACTGGCGAACGGACGCCCCTCCACTATCACCAACACCTGGCTGATCAACGGATGCGCCCGCAACCGCTCCTCGAACCCGGCCACCAACTCCGCGTCCGAGCCCCCCTCCACCTCACCGGCACGCGCCACCACACCCGACTCCACCGACCTCACCGGTTCCGGCTCGGCCCGCACCGCACGTGCCTGCGACACCCAAGGCTCCTCGAACCCCCCGGGCTCCTCCACCGGAGCCACCGGCTCAACGGCCTCCTCAGCAACGCCCAGGGCGCGCTCCGGCTCCATCCCCGGCCGCTCCAGCGCACCCTCCACCCGACCCGGCACGAACCGCCCCGGAACCGGCTCCAACGAAGCCTGCGCCCGCACCCGGCCACGCACCCTCACGAACCCGACCTCGTCCACATCGGCCAACACACCCGTGGCCAACCAACCCTCACGGAACGCCGCCCGCGTCCCCTCCACATCGGCCCAATACCCCAAGAACACCGCACCACCGCGCAGGTGCAACTCACCCTCGGGCGAAACCCACCAACGACGATCGGACAACACCCGACCCACCGTCCCCGGCACACGATCGCCCACCGCGTTGGCGCTGAACACCCCACCCGTCTCCGCGATGCCGTACACCTGCATCACCGGAACACCCACACCACCGAAGTAACTGTCCAACCGCTCCGTCAACCCACCGCCCCAGCACACCGCCAGATGCACCCGACCGCCCAACACATCCCGGATCTTGGAGAACGACCAGTCGTACATCGACCGCGACAACCGGGCCCAGGCACCCTTCTTCTTCGCCTGGTCGAACTGCACCGCGGCGTCCATAGCCGCGTTGAACGTCCCCACCGAGTCCCAGTCCGTCGAATGCGCCGTAGCCCGCTCCGCCCCGTGCACACCCTCCAGATCCCTCGACGTGCACACCAACACCGTCGGCTTGAACCGCGCCAACTCCGCACGCAACCGCCCGGGCTCCACCACACCCAACCGGACCCCGCCCACCACACACGCCACCATCGTCGACAACCCCGGCAACTGCGACAACGGCAGATCCATCACCGCGCTCGCCCGCCCAGCCGCCAACTCCGACAACCGCGGCCACATCCGATCCACCAGATCCGCCGCCGACGACAACAACGCCCCGTGCGAGAGCACCGCACCACGCATCGAACGCGACTCCGTGCTCACCGGGTACAACACCACCGCCGGATCCTCCGGCACCACCTCGTCCCGCCGAAAACGCACCGCCGTCGCGTCCATGTACGCACCCAGACCCACCACCTCCGGCAAGTCCTCCTGGTACCGCCACACACGCCCCAGATCCGGCATCTCCCGCTGCAGACCCACCACCACACGATGAGCCCGCTCACCGGCGACCACCGCCACCGCAGGACGCACCTGACGCACCACATGCGCCAACCGCTCCGCCGAGGCCTCCACCGGCAACGGCACCAACACCCCGCGCACCGACCACACCGCGTACGCCAAACGCACCCAGTCGTGATTGGAAGGCGCCACCACCAACACCCGATCGCCATCGGACACCCCGGCGGCCACCAGACCCTTGGCCACCGACGTCACCTCGGTCGCGAACTCCCCCGCCGTCAGACGCTCCCAGTGCTCCTCCACCAGAACCGAGAACACCTGAGAGTGCGCATCAGAAGTCGCCACGTCATAGACGTGGTCGCCCAACCCGGACTGCGCTCGAACCAACGAACCGGGGGTCTCGCCCATAACCAACTCATCCTCTGCCACATCGGAAGGCGGGCCACACCGTTCTCACCCGCCTCATTCGGGGAATCGAGCCCTACTGTGCCCATTTCTCCACCGAACGGCAACCTAGGAGAAACCCCCGATCGACGGCTCATCCCACCTTTACCCGCGCACCCCACACGAACGAAAGCAACGACAACACCGCCACAGACGCCATAACCACGGACATGCTCACCAACGAAGCCTCACCCGAAGGCGTCATCCCCGCCAAAGCCGCGATCGCACCACCCAACGCGAACTGCAACGAACCCATCAACGCCGAAGCCGTACCGGCCACCGCCACCGGCTGACCGTCCAGAGCCGACACCGTCGCGTTCGGCATGATGAACCCGACACTGAGCATCATCACCGCCAACAGCGACGACACCATCCACAGCTGGGCCGTCCCGGTCAACGCCAACACCAACAACGCCAGCACCGCGACCAACGCCAACACAAGACCCATCAGCAACCGACGCTTGGTGTCCACCCGACCCACCAACAAACCGTTGCCCTGCGTGCCCAACATCGACGCCAACGCGTTCACCGCGAACAACCACCCGTACGTCTGCGGCGAGACCCCGAACTCGTTCTGCGACACGAACGAGAACGCCGACACGTACGTGAACAACATCCCGAAGCTCAGCCCCAGCGACAACACCGGCGCCACGAACCGCCGATCCCGCACCAGGGAACCCACCGTCGCCGCCAACACCCGCGGCCCCTGCGCCCGACGCTCCGAGGCGGGCAACGACTCCGGCAGCCAGAACAACACCAACACGAAACTCAGCGCCGCCATCACCGCCAGCACCCAAAAACTCAACTGCCAGGGCCCCACCAGCAACAGCTGCGCACCCACCAGCGGAGCCAGCAACGGCGCCAACATCATCACCAGCGCCAGCCGCGAGAAGAACCGCACCGCGTCATCGCCCTGGAACATGTCGCGCACCACCGCACGCGCGATCACCGCGCCCGCGGCACCGGCCACACCCTGCGCGAACCGCAGCACGATGAACGCCGTCACGTTCGGCACGAACACGCACAACACCGAGGTGACCGTAAACATGGCCACCCCGACCAGCAACGGCCGCCGCCGACCCCAGGCGTCGCTCATCGGCCCGATCACCAACTGACCCGCGGCCAACCCCAGCATGATCGCCGTCAGGGTCAACCCGATCTGTGCTTCGGAGGTGCCGAGGTCCCGGGTGATCTGCGGGAACGCCGGCAGGTACATGTCGGTCGCCAACGGGCCCGTGGCCGTCAGCACACCCAACACCATCACCAACAACGCGATGGAACGACGCGACCGCACCTTGGGCCGGGCCGCCTCTTCCGAGGGGGTGGGGGTGGTCGAGGTCTGCACGGGCACTCCAGTTCAGGAACGGGGAAGGGAAGGCGGGAAGCGCACCAGAGGGTGCGAACCACTCCATAGCAACACCGAAGGGACGCGATTCGCTCCCCACCCGACCACACCGAAACCTGTGATGTCCCTTACCCAGAGGGGATATTCGACCGCACCAGGCGGTTCAACAACCTCTCCACCTCGTTCTCCGGATCCAACGTCAGACCACCATGCACCGGCCCGGCCTGCACGATCGTGCTCCGCGGCGCGGTGAGCCACCGGAACCGTGGTCCGGGACGCACACCCGCGGCCTGCCCGGCCTCTTCCCCGCCGCGGCACATCCGCTCCACCGCCTCCAGGGCTCGACGCACACCCACCACGTCCACACCCGGATCCAGCGCACGCAGCCGGTCCTCGTCCAGGTCCCAACGCGCGGCCAGGAACGCGCGCTCCTGGCTGTAGAGGATCACCCCGACGTTGACGCACTCACCACGTTCCAGGCACGGCACCACACGCAGCAGCGCGTACTCGAACACCACCCGATCGCGTTCGATGCCCACCTGCCCGGTGGTCACCACGCTGTAGCGCTCGCTCATGAGCCCACCTCCGGAAGCCAGGACCGATCGGCCATACGGGCCATCAGATGGCGAACGTAGGCCTCACGAACGGCCTCGGGCGTATCGAACCCGGGTTCCTCCTCCAGCCACACGTCGGGCACCAGCTCCACCACACCGCGCAGCAGCTCCTCGTCCACCAACGGCGCGAACGCGTCGTCGGCCGCGGCCAGGTCCGGGGAGGAACCCGACAGCACGTGGTCGGAGGCGTCGTAGGGGCGGGAGACGAACCGGTCGGCGTTGGCCCAGGAATGGTGGAAGATCAGCGTGGCACCGTGGTCGATCAGGTAGGGCGCACCGTGCCACAGCAGCATGTTCGGGTTGCGCCAGGAACGGTCCACGTTGCCGGTCAGGGCGTCGAGCCACATCACCCGCCCTGCGAAGACCGGGTCGACCTCGAAGGTCAGCGGGTCGAAGCCCAACGAACCCGGCAGGAAGTCCATCCCCAGGTTCAATCCCTCACTGGCCTTGAGCAGCTCCTGGACCTCGGGGTCGGGCTCACCGCGACCGATGACGGCGTCGAACTCCACCATGGCCAGCTCGGGAACCGGCAACCCCAGGGCACGCCCCAACTCACCGGTGACGACCTCCGCGACCAGGGTCTTGCGTCCTTGCCCGGCCCCGATGAACTTGACGACGTACATCCCCAGGTCGTCGGCCTCGACCAGACCGGGGAGCGAACCTCCTTCGCGGAGCGGTAGCACGTACCGCGTCGCGATCACTTTCTTCAGCACGCCGGCCAGCATAGTTGCGATGATCACGCGCGCGGCGCGGACCGCGGAGCCGACCGACCGCCGCCCGCGAACAGAACCAGCGGACAAGGAACGCGTCAGCGGCCCACTACCGGATCGAGCCGACCGGCCCTCGCCGCGCCACCCACCGACAGCCACGGCAACGTCTCCTATCCACCCCTGAACACGTTCTAGAACCATTCCACCTCGAACACGACACGCCGAACCACTCCCCGACACGGAATCCTTAAAGATGGGCGGCGTAGCCGCTCGAATTTGTTTGTCGAGGGATGCTTTTAGAGAAAAGCTCCGCCACCTTTATGACGTAGATCTATACTGATGGAACAGAGACCATCTCATGCATCTCCGATGGATCTCGGCCGATCTCGGAGCCGGAAGGACGCGGAGCCCGGGCGCTCCCCTCCCCGGGAAGGCCCGCACCCGACCACGTCGACTCCCCCACCCCACCCGCGCCTCTCCCCGTCGGCTCAGAGGTTGTCCTCGGGCTGCTCGCCCCACTCCTCTTCGCCGTCCTGCCCCGGACCGGGCAGCGTCGGCACCGGGGTGGGCTCGGCGTCCTCCCCCGGTGAGGGCTCCTGCTCGGGTTCGGACTCCTCGGCCTGCTCCTGCTCGGGTTGCGGGGGCGGCTCCGGCTGGGGGAACTGCATCAACCACAGGTACAGCGCGAACACCAACACCAGCAGCAACAGCAACAACGCCCCCAGGGCGCCGATGAGCCACCAGTTGGCCTCACCACGGGCCACCCTGCTGTCGCGCGCACCGGCCAGGGCACTCCAGCGCACCGCCGACACGCCCCGCTCCCCCGCCCAGTGCGGCATCACCATCGGACCGCTGCGCACCACAGGGCCACCCCGACCGGCACGCTCCAAGAACGCCCCCGCGTCCTCCCGCGCCCCCTCCTCATGGGGACAGGCCACCCACAGGGCCGACCGACCCTTGGTGCGCGCCGCCACCACCTGATCGCTGTGGTCCACCTCCCGGGCGAAACGCTCACGGGTGGGTTCGTCGATCCCGGCGGCGTCGTTGAGCATGGCCACGCTCACCTGACGCCCGCTCTTGTCCCTGCCCAGGTAGACCACACCCAGCCGCGACTCGCGCAACCGACCCGACAGCCGATACCCGCCCAGTTGGCGCGGGTCCCCCTCGTGCAGCCCCATCGTGGGAACCGACATCGACGTACCCCCTTCCATCGACCTACCCCGCGAGCGACGACCGTCGTCGCCACCACCCGTGCCGGGAACCGAACCATGACCCCGGAAACAGGTAGTGTCGCCCACAGGTGATCCAAAACCTACTCCTCATGGTGCCCTCACGGTCGGCACCGACGTACTGGGAAGGCGGGACATGGCAGAAACCTCACCCGGGAACGGTTCCTCCGCTCCGAAACCGGACAACGCTCCGGGGGAACCCACCCGACTGCTGCGCGCGGCGCTGCACGAGGTCTCCACCGTCATCGTCGGCCAGGAACGCATGGTGGAACGCTCCCTCATCGCCCTGGTCGCCCGTGGACACTGCCTCATCGAGGGCGTACCCGGCATCGCCAAGACCCTGGCCGTGTCCACCCTGGCCAAGGTCACCGGTGGTTCGTTCTCCCGCCTGCAGTTCACCCCCGACCTGGTGCCCTCCGACATCGTCGGCACCCGCATCTACCACCCCTCCACCGAGAGCTTCGACGTCGAACTGGGCCCGGTCTTCGCCAACTTCGTGCTGGCCGACGAGATCAACCGCGCGCCCGCCAAGGTCCAGTCGGCCCTGCTGGAGGTGATGGCCGAACGCCAGGTCTCCATCGGCGGCACCACCTACCCGCTGCCCTCGCCCTTCATCGTCATCGCCACCCAGAACCCCGTGGAGTCCGAGGGCGTCTACCCGCTGCCCGAGGCCCAGCGCGACCGGTTCCTGATGAAGGTCGACGTGTACCACCCCAAGGCCCACGAGGAGATGGAGATCCTGCGGCGGATGAGCTCCGAGCCGCCCACCGCGCACCAGGTCCTGGACCCGGTCACCCTGAGCGAGCTCCAGGCCGACGCCGAACGCGTGCACGTCCACCAGCTCATCGCCGACTACATCGTGCGCCTGGTCATGGCCACCCGCGAACCCGAGAACCACCAGATGCCCGACCTGCGCCAGGCCCTGGAGGTGGGCGCCAGCCCACGCGCCACCCTGGGGTTGGTGGCCGCCGCCCGCGCCCTGGCGCTGCTGCGCGGACGCGACTACGTGCTGCCCGACGACGTGCGCGTGCTGGCCCGCGACGTCATCGCCCACCGTCTGGTGCTGACCTTCGACGCCCTGGCCGACGGCATCACCACCGATCAGGTCGTGGACCGCATCCTGTCCACCGTCCCGGCGCCGCGGGTCATCTGGGACGAACCGCCCTCCGGCGAGACCGCGTCCTTCACCTCGCACCGATGAGGGGAGGCCGACCGTGAACGCACCCGCCATCGGCACCGATCCCCGGCTCCGGGCCGCCCTGCGCCGCCTGGACCTGCGCATCGTGCAACGCCTGGACGGCCTGCTGCACGGCGAACACCTGGGGCTGCGCCTGGGACCGGGCTCGGAGGCCGCCGAGGCGCGCCTGTACCAGCCCGGCGAGGACGACGTGCGCCACATGGACTGGGCCGTCACCGCCCGGACCGACACCCCTCACGTGCGCGACCTGGTCGCCGACCGTGAACTGGAGAGCTGGACCCTGTTGGACATGTCCCCGAGCATGGACTTCGGCACCGGCATGTACTCCAAACGCGAGGTGGCCGTGGGCGCTCTGGTGGCCGCCAACCTGCTGACCCAACGGGTGGGCGACCGCTTCGGCGCCCACTTCCTGCACCAGGGTCGGGTGCGCCGTTGGCCCGCCCGCTCGGGCAAGGAGGCCCTGTTGGCGTTGCTGGCCACCATCGCCGCCGCCCCGACCGGGGACCAGCGCGCCCTCGACCCCGACAGCGCCACCCTGGCCGACGCCGTCGGCGACCTGGTGCACACCCGGCGCAGGCGCGGCCTGCGCGTGGTCGTCTCCGACTTCCTGGATACCCCCGCCTTCGGTGGCACCGTCACCTGGGAACGTCCTCTGCGTCAGTTGTCCGCGCGCCACCAGGTACTGGTGGTCGAGGTCCTGGACCCCCGTGAACTGGACGTGCCCGAGGTGGGTGACGTGACCTTGCGCGATCCGACCACCGGTCGGGTGCGCGACGTGCGTCTGACCCGGGCGGTGCGCGAGCGGTACCGTGAGGCCGCCACGACCCAACGCGAGGCCATCCGCGCGGCACTGCGCCGCTGCGGCGTTCAGCACCTGGTGTTGCGCACCGACCGGGACTGGGTATTGGACATCGCGCGGTTCGTCATCGGACAACGACGTACCGCGCACCACATGGCCCGCCACACCCCGGGGGTTCCCCGGTGAGGCGCGCCGACGCGCACAAGGCGTGGGAGGGCCCCACGCCGCCGACGTTGACGGGGGACTGAGGCCACCATGACCTTCCTGGAACCCCAGCGGCTCTGGTGGCTGCTGCTCATCGTGGTGCTGGTGGCCGCCTATGTGTTCGCCCAACGTCAGCGGCGCGACTACACGCTGCGCTTCACCAACCTGGAACTGCTCGACCAGGTCGCCCCACACCGGCCCGACGTCCGTCGACACGTCCCGGCCGGCCTGTTCGCCATGACGGTCGCGGTCCTGATCGCGGCCATGGCGGTCCCGGCGATGCCGGTGGAGGCCCCGCGTGAGCGGGCCACGATCATCGTGGCGGTGGACGTGTCGCTGTCCATGGCCGCCACCGACATCGAACCCGACCGGCTGTACGCGGCCAAGGAGTCGGCGCGCGGGTTCGTGGAGACCCTGCCCGACCGGTTCAACGTCGGGTTGGTCTCCTTCTCCTCCACCGCCACCGTGGTCTCCCCGCCCACCCAGGACCACTCCGCGGTCACCGGTTCCATCGAGGGGTTGCGCCTGGGCCCGGGCACCGCCATCGGCGAGGGGGTCTTCGCCTCGATGGAGGCCATCCGCGGCTTCGACGAGGACGCCGAGGAGGATCCTCCGCCCTCGGCCATCGTGCTGCTCTCCGACGGTGAGAACACCAGTGGCCGCGACATCGCCCAGGCCTCCGCGGCCGCCGCCGAGCAGGAGGTCCCCGTCTCCACGATCGCCTTCGGCAGTGGCGCGGCGATGATCGAGATCGACGGCTACCAGGTGCCGGCCGACATCGACAAGGAGGCCCTTCGGGGTCTGGCCCAGGACACCGACGGTCACTTCTACGAGGCCGAGAGCGAAACCGAACTGGACGAGGTCTACGAGGACATCGGTTCCTCGTTGGGCACCGAGTACGTCCATGAGGAGATCGTCACGCGCTTCGTCATGGTCGCGCTCCTGTTGTCGATGGCCACCGCTTTGACGTCCCTGCTGTGGTTCCAGCGCCTTCCCTGATCGGTCCGAGACCCACCCGAAGAGATGGTGACTTTGGTCACATCCCTTTAGGTGGGCTTTACACCAATTCCTCTGATGTAACCGGTTAGCGTTGGCATGTTTGCCATGCCCAGCCACAACGAGGAACGATGCCGAACACACCCGCACCCCCGACCGCGCTCTGTTTCGATCTGGACGACACCCTCATCGACGACGTCGCCGCATCCTCCACCGGACTGCGCGCGGTCATGGAGCGGCTCGGACACTCCCACTTCGGCTCCGCCCGCGCCCTGTGGGACACCCAGACCGAGATCTCCTTCGGTGCCTACCTGCGCGGTCACCTGTCCCTGGACGAACAGCGACGCCAACGCATCCGCGCCCTGGCGGTCCAGGCCGGCCACAACGACATCGCCGACCAGCACTGCGACGAGCTCTACCGTCTCTACCTGGACGCCCACCGCTCCGCCTGGCAGGTCTACCCCGACACCCACACCACTCTGGCCGCGCTGGGCCGGGCCGGCTACCGACTGGCCGTGGTCACCAACGGCGTCGAGGCCATCCAGCACGCCAAGCTCCAGGCCTTGGAGCTGACCGGCTACTTCCACACCGTGGTGTGCGCCGACACCGCCGGGACGGGAAAGCCCGACCCGCGCATCTTCCACTTCGCCGCCCAGCGACTGGGCGTGGACCCCTCCGCCTGCTGGCACGTGGGCGACCAGATCCAGGCCGACGCCGTGGGCGCCACCGCCGCGCGCATGCACCCGGTCATCATCGACCGCACCGGGCGCCCGCCCTTCGAGGGTCTGACCACCATCACCGACCTGGACAGCCTGCCGCGCATGCTCGGACTGGCCGCTCCCGCCGGTGGCATCTGATGATCTCCGACGAGGTGTTGGCCCGTCGGGTCACCGTGCACCTGATCACCTCCGGGCCCCACGGCCCGGAGCTTCGGGGCGCGCGCGTGCTCTTCGGTCAAGATCCCGAGGAGCTCGCCCGCGAACTGGGCGGATTGGCCGCCGACGTCCCCTTGGTGGCCCTGGACGTGGTCACCGAGACCGTCAGCCTCTCGCGCAGCCGGGCCCTGCACGTGGACCGCATCGTCTACACCAGGCCCGAGCTGCGCTCGGCCTGGCCCTCGGTGGTGCCCGTCCAGGGTCTGACTCCCACCGCGCCCGAACTGGCCGAGGACGAACCCGGCCCCGGGCCGAAGGACCTGCCCCGGCTGCGCCGATTCGCCTCCTACGGCCTCGTCACCGACCCGGCCGGGCGCATCCTGCTCAGCAAGATCGCCGAGGGCTTCCCCGGCGCCGGTACCTGGCACCTGCCCGGCGGCGGCGTGGACCCCGGTGAGGACGTGCGCGCGGCGCTGCGCCGCGAGGTGCTGGAGGAGACCGGACAACACGGGGTGGTCGGCGAACTCATCTCGGTCTCCGCCCACCACCGCAGGCCACCCGCCGCGGCCCTGCACATCTACGCGGTCTGGGTCTTCTCCCACGTGCACGTGGGCGCGCCGACCCGGGCCCACGTCACCGAGGAGAACGGCTCCACCTGCGACTGCGCTTGGTTCACCCCCGAGGAACTCCCCGGCCTGCGCCTGTCCACCACCGCCCGGATCGGGATGGGCCTCCTGGTCTCCCGACCGGGCCACTGACCCACGGCGGATCCAACGGGGCTCGCCCCGCCGGCCCGCTCACCGGACGCTCTTCAGGAGGAGGGCGTCCGGTGGAGCAACCACCACACACCGGCGCCCGCGCCCAGCACCGCCATGCCCAGGGCCACCACCGGAAGCGGCAGGCTGGTGGCCAGCACCACACACCCCGCCAGACCGCCAACAGGGGCGATCAACGGCGGCCGGTCCTCGTGCGGGCCCAACCTCAGCGCCGAGGCGTTGGCGATGGCGTAGTAGACCAGCACACCGAAGGCCGAGAAGGCGATCGCCCCGGCCAGGTCGGCCACCATCACCAGGACGACCACGACCACCGCCACGGCGATCTCCGCGCGGTAGGGGACCCCGAGTCGGGTGTGGGACACCCCCAACGAGCGGGGCAGGTGACCGTCCGAGGCCATGGCCGCCACGGTGCGCGAGACCCCCAACAGCAACGACAGCAAGGCCCCGGTGCACGCCAGCACCGCGCCGGCCACCACGAACGGCGCCAGCATCGGGAACCCGGCCACCCGGACCGCGTCCACCATCGGCGCGGTCGAGGTGGTCAAACGCTCGCGCCCCAGCACGATCAGCAGCCCCGTGCCGATGGCCAGGTACAGTACCGACACCCCGCCCAGCGCCAAGGTGACGGCCCGCGGGATGGTGGTGCGCGGATCGCGCACCTCCCCGCCGAGCGTGGTGATGCGCGCATATCCCGCGAACGCGAAGAAGATCATCCCGGCCGAGCCCAGAACGCCGAAGGATCCGGGCCAAGGGCCCATGCCGTCGACCTCGGCGACCGCGGCGAAGCGTCCGCTGAGCACCATCGCCACGAACACCGCGACGAGCACCGCCAGCACCAGGACCACCAGGGTCTTGACCACCACCGTCGAACGCCGCACCCCTTGGAGGTTCAGCGCGGCCAACGCCACCACCACGGCCACCGCCAGGGGTTTCTCCCACCCGGGCAGCACGTAGGCGCCCAACGTCAACGCCATCGCCGCGCAGGAGGCGACCTTGCCGACCACGAAGGACCAACCGGCCAGGTACCCCCACATTTCACCGAGGCGTTCGCGCCCGTACACATAGGTGCCGCCGTTCTCGGGGTGGCGGGCGGCCAACCGGGCCGAGGAGATGGCGTTGCAGTAGGCGACCGCACCGGCGATGACGATGGCGACCGGAAGCCAGGCTCCGGCGCCCAGTGCCGCCGGTGCGAAGACCGCGAAAACCCCGGCACCGAGCATCGCCGCGACGCCGATGGCGGCCGCGTCGATGGTGCTCAATACCCGGGCCGGTCCGGCCTGCGGTCCGGAAGAGGTGGCCAACAAGCTCTCCTTGGTCGACTGATCCGACTTTCCGAGTGTGCACGATGTGACCGACCCTTGGGCCCAGGCACGCTCCGGACCTTCGACCGTTCCGGATCGGGGAGGGGCCCGATCCGGAACGGGGGCGGACACAGGATGAGGCCCCCGGCACACGCCGAGGGCCTGCTCACACCGTCCCCCGCCGGTCGGCCGCTACCGGCGCCGACCGATGGGGGCCTGCTCAGGTGGGTCGCCAGGGCGAACCGGTGTTGTCGTTGATGTCCTCGGCGGCCACCTGTCGCAGCTGTCGGGACAGGTCCGACAGGGCGCGCGAGACCGCCAACTCCTCGCCGATCTCGGGCATGTCCAGGTCCCAAGGGTGCTTGCGGGCCATGCCGTGGCCGCGCAACGCGGTACCGTCCTCGGCCTCCAACCCCACCTCGGCCCAGGTACGAGCCATCTCCCCCTCGCTCTCCTCGGCCACGACCACGTCGACGTTCCACCGCTTCGTCGTCTGCATGGCGATCTCCCCTCGCGTGCGGTGAGTGTTCGATGTTCGCGTCGGGCCCTGAGCCGACAGGGCCCGGCGGGGTCCCCCACGAACCTCGCCTACTCCCATCATCGCGCCCGGATCCGCGACCCCGTCGGGGGTTGACCCTTTCGTTCCCGCTCGTTGGCGAGGTTTTTGGCCACCGGACCATCACCCTTCCCCTGATAACGTCACGGCGTGGCCCAGCACTACTTCGACTCCGATCCCGACGCCGCCAGCCGGCCCTCCACGGCCGACCTGGTCCTGCCCGACGTGCACCTGCGTCTGCACACCGACCGCGGCGTCTTCTCCCCCGACAAGGTCGACCTGGGTACCCGGGTCCTGTTGGAGAGCGTTCCCGCACCACCTCCCGAGGGCGACCTGCTCGACGTGGGTTGCGGCTACGGTCCCATCGCCCTGACCCTGGCCCACCGGGCGCCCAACGCCCGGGTCCTGGGTGTGGACGTCAACTCCCGCGCGGTGTCCCTGGCCCGCCGCAACGCCGCCGAACACGGGATGGACCACACGCGCTTCGCCGTGGTCACCCCCGAGGGCGGCCTGGCCCTGGAACAGGGGAAGGGCACCGACAGCCCGCCCGGGGCCGGCGACCTTCAGGGCCCCTTCGACGTCATCTGGTCCAACCCGCCCATCCGTGTGGGCAAGGACGTCCTGCACGGTCTGCTGCTCACCTGGCTGTCCCGCCTGGCCCCCGGCGGGGTCGCCCACCTGGTCGTCCAGCGCCACCTGGGGTCGGACTCCCTGCAGAAGTGGTTGGAGTCCCAGGGCCACCCCACCGAGCGGCTCACCTCCCGCGCCGGCTTCCGGGTCCTGACCGTGCACCCCGCACCCACCATCTGAACCCGGGAAAATCCCCTTTTCGGACGCCATGCCCGATCCCCCACGTGCAGGTCGGCGCACGGAACGGTACGCTTGGGCGACCGGCGCCGGACCACCCGGCCCCCATCGACGAGGAACACACCGCAGTTGAGCACGCAGTTGCGTCCCACGGACGTCAAACGCCTGAACCGTCAGTGGCGCAGGCGCACCGAAGGACGCCTGTCCCTGATGGTCGAGTCGGTCACCCAACCCTTCAACCTGGGTTCGATCCTGCGCACCTGCGCCACCCTGGGCGTGGACCGGCTCTGGCTCACCGGCAACAGCGCCGACCCCGATGACCCCAAGGTCGGCAAGACCGCCCTGGGTACCGGGGCCAAGGTCCCCCACGAGCGCCTGGCCACCACCGCGGAGGCCCTGGCGGCCGCCCGCGCCGACGGCTACAAGGTCGTGGCCCTGGAACTGGCCAAGGGTGCCGTACCCCTGCACACCGCGCCCCTTGAGCCCGACGTGTGTCTGGCCGTGGGCGCCGAGGACCACGGGTGCTCCCCCGCGCTGCTCAACGGCGCGGACGCCATCACCTACATTCCCCAGATCGGTCGGGTCGGCTCGCTCAACGTGGCCGTGGCCACCGCGATCGCCCTGACCGAGGCCCGTCGCAGGGAGTGGGCCGGCTTCGGCGACGAGGCCGACGCCCCCACCGGTTCCTGAATCGAAGAATCGTCACCGGGGGCGGGAATCTTTCACCGCCCCCGAACGTATCCTCTTCGACCCCATGTTCCACGACAATCACATCATCCGAGGCGCTACGGCGCAGAGAGAGGAACAGTGGATTCGTCCCGAAGTACCAGCAGCATCCCCCGTGGATGCTGTGACTCTGACACAGACGAGCCCCCTTCTTGGCGGGGCGCACACCTTCGAAAGAACTCGGCCCTTAGACGGACCCAGGCGGTGTGTGCCCGATGAGCACCGTCCTCAGTATCGCCTTCGGCGCGCTGGTGGTCTTCTTGATCACCGTGGCGACCGGATACTTCGTCGCCCAGGAATTCGGCTACATGGCCGTGGATCGCTCACGCCTGAAGGCGCGGGCCTCGGCCGGTGACAATGGGGCCAAACGGGCCCTGGCGATCACCAATCGCACCTCGTTCATGCTCTCCGGCGCCCAGTTGGGCATCACGGTGACCACTCTGTTGGTCGGTTACGTGGCCGAACCGATGATCGGTACCGGGGTCGGAGAACTGCTCGGTGAAGCCGGCGTACCGAACGGCACCGGTCTGGCCATCGGCACCGCCCTGGCCCTGATCTTCTCCACCGTCGTACAGATGGTCTTCGGTGAACTGTTCGCCAAGAACCTGGCCATCGCCCGACCCGAGCCCGTGGCCCGCTGGTTGGCGCTGTCCACCGGTATCTACCTCAAGGTCTTCGGGCCCGTCATCTGGTTGTTCGACCAGGCCTCCAACCTGCTGCTCAAGGCGGTCGGCATCACGCCGGTCGAGGACGTCCAGCACGCGGCCACCCCGCGCGACCTGGAACGCATCATCGCCGAGTCCAGGGAGAGCGGGGACCTGCCCGCCGAGGTGTCCACCCTGTTGGACCGCACCCTGGACTTCCACGACCAGACCGCCGAGCACGCGATGATCCCCCGCCCGGAGGTCACCACGGTGGAGGAGAACGACCCGGTCAGCCTGGTCGTGGAGCACATGTCCTCCGGACACTCGCGCTTCCCCGTCCTGGGACAGGGAGTGGACGACATCGTCGGTGTCATCTGCCTGCGCGACGTGCTCGCCCTGGGCGACCGTGACCTGGCGGGCGTGCGCGTCAGCGAGATCGCCCGGCCCACAGTGATGGTCCCGGCGTCCCTGCCCCTGCCCGGGGTGCTCGGCCAACTGCGCGAGGTCGACGAGGAGTTCGCCTGCGTGGTCGACGAGTACGGCGGTCTGGCCGGCGTCATCACCACGGAGGACCTGGCCGAGGAGCTCGTCGGCGAGATCGCCGACGAACACACCCCCGAGGAGGAGTCGCCCGCCCGATTGGGCGGGGACAACGGCTACCTGGTCCCCGGTGGGCTGCACATCGACGAGGTCGAGCGGCTCATCGGCCACGACCTGCCCGATGGCGACTACGAGACCCTGGGTGGTCTGGTCATCCACGAGCTGCACCGGCTGCCCAAGGCCGGCGACCGTGTCGACCTGCCGCTGCCCCGACCCTCCAGTGCCCATGACGACGATCCCGACATGGCGTTGGCCATGATCGTCCACGCCGTCCAACGGCACGTGCCCCACAGCATCGAGGTCAGGTTGCGTGAGGTCCAGGGCGAGGACGCACAGGAGGTGCGCGCATGAGTGAGATGAACGTGTGGTTGGCGATGGCGCTGACCGTGGTCTTCATCGCGTTGAGCGCGTTCTTCGTGGCGATCGAGTTCGCCCTGGTGGCGGCCCGCCGCTACCGGTTGGAGGAGGCCGCGCACACCAGCGCCTCGGCCCGGGCCGCTCTCAAGAGCGCCCGCGACCTGTCGCTGTTGTTGGCCGGCTCACAGCTGGGCATCACCCTGGCCACCCTGGCCCTGGGTGCCATCTCCAAGCCTGCCTTCCACCACCTGCTGGAGCCGCTCTTCGGTTCCCTGCCAGGATCGGTGGGGTACGTGCTCTCCTTCGTCTTCTCCCTGATCATCGTGACGTTCCTGCACCTGATCGTGGGTGAGATGGCGCCCAAGTCCTGGGCGATCTCCCACCCGGAGAAGTCCGCCACCATGTTGGCCATCCCCATGCGGGCGTTCATGTGGCTGACCCGCCCGATCATCGTCATGCTCAACTCCATGGCCAACGCCGTGCTGCGCCGTTTCGGTGTGGAGGCCGTGGACGAGATGGCCAGCGGGCACAACCCCGAGGACGTGCGCGAGCTGGTCGAGCACTCGGCCAAGGCCGGTGCCCTGGACTCCGAGCGCCGTGACCAGCTGGCCACCGCCTTGGAGGTCAACTCCCAGCCCATCAGCGAGCACATCACCCCGCGCGAGGACATCGCCTGGGTGGGACCCGACGCCGGTGTGGAGGAGATCAAGCGCGTCTCCCGACAGACCACGCACCTGCGTCTGGTCGTGATGGAGGACGAGCAGCCCGTAGGGGTCGTGCACGTACGCGAGGCCCTGACCGGCGCGGCCGACACCACCGCCGAGGACCTGATGCGTCCGGTCCTGACCCTGGATCCGACCACACCCATGTACGCGGCCATGGGCATCATGCGGGAGAGCCGCAACCACCTGGCCCTGGTCGAGAACGAGGACGGCCTGGTGGGGCTGGTGACCCTGCAGGACATCCTGGAGCGGTTGTTGCTGCTGGACACCGCCGCCTGACGTCGGCGCCGCGACGCGGCGCGGACGGGAACCACGGGGAGGGCTCTTGGGCCCTCCCCGTTTCATTGGTCCGTTGGGCGTGGGAACCCGGTCCCTCGGCTCCGGAAGGAAACGTCCTCCGCCTTCCAGGTGTGCTCGTGGCCGGCCGCTCGTTGAAGCAGACGCGCGTACTCGTGACCGACGCCCTGGACGGCGCCCCGTGGGTGGTGGTGATGTCGACCCTGGTCACAGCGCTGGAGCGGATCATCGTGATGGGCCCAGAGAGCGGGCATCCGCGCCCGGTGATCATGGGGGGCGAGTAGGAACGGAACGGTGAGTCCCGACAATTGTCACATCTGTTGACACCCATAGCGGGACCCATCACCCTGTCGGGATGGACGGTGACGCGGTGGCCTTCGTCAAGGCCGATGTGGAACGGGTGTGCGCGGAGTTCGCAGACCTGGCCCCGGCAGTGCGGCTACGCAAGCTCGCCGAGCTGCGAGCGGCCCTGGACGAGACCCTCGGCCAGGCGGCCGTGTCCGCGATGAGCGACGCCCGATCCGAGGGGTGGGGGCTGCGCCGGATCGCGGCGTTCTCGTCCGTCTCCCACGAGCAGGTACGGCGCACCCTCGCCGCAGCAGACGAGGGCACCGCGGGATGAGGGGCCCTACTGGCCGGAGCGAGGCGCGCGTAGGGGACGCGGCTGCCCGGCACCGATCTCAGGGGCGAGCTTGAAGCTGTAGCGGCCCAGCATGTTCAGGTGCTCGCTGCCCAAAGGGCTCAGGCGAGCGATGTCGGAGGCGTTCACCCGGGTGCCCTCGGCTCGGATCTGCTCGATGGCGCGGGCGGTGTAGACGGTGTTCCACAAGATGACGACGTTGACCACGAAGCCGAGCGCACCGAGCTGGTCCTCCATGCCCTCTCGGTAGCGCTGGCGCAGCTCACCCTTTTGGCCGTGGAAGATCTTGCGGGCCGGGGTGTGGCGGGATTCTTGACGGTTGAGCTGGGTGTTGCCCCGGCTTCAGAGGAGTTCATCGTCGAAGTAAGAGGCCAGGTAGATCGATCGGTCCAGGCGTCCCAGCTCCATCAGGGCCCGGCCGATCGGGGTGGGGGTGCCGCCTCCGGCCAGGTAGCGGAACAGTTCGCTGGTCTTGACCGGGACGACGAAGCGCAGCCCGTCGGCGGAGGCCGGCTCGCCGCCGCCCCAGACGGCCACGATGTCCAGACGTGAGTGGTAGTCGACCAGGTCGGCGTTGGCCGGGGTGAGGGTGGCCTCGCGGATGTAGTTCTGCTCGGTCCAAAACAGCCGGTCCAGGGACAGGGCCTCGCTGGCCTCGGAGACCATCGGGCGCATGCCGACGTTCATGGCCTGGGCTCACAGCACGGCGGCGATGGAGGTGATCATGTCCTCCTTGCGAGAGGGTGTCTGGCCGCCCACGTGGGTGAACCGGTCAAGGCACCCGGTCCAGGAGTGGACCTCCAACAGCACCTCGGGGAAGTCCACAACGGGAACGCGGGCGGCCACATCGGCGCGCAGCGCGGACAGTGAGGCGGGCTCGTCCAAGGCGTCCAGGCCGGACAACACGAGGTGGTCACGACCCTCGCGATCTTCGATGCGCACCGAGGGGTTGGCCGCAAGGCCGTCGGCGAGTTGGGCGACGGCTTGGGCGCGGGCGGCCTTGGCGAAGCGTGCCAGGGCCACAATCCGTCCCGGTGGAACCGAGGACAGGTTCCAGGCGGAGGCGCCCAGGGAGCGGATGGCGGCGTAGCGGTCCAGGGCTTTGACGACGCCCTTGCCGCTGATGTCGGTGGGGCTCTTGCGGTAGCGGTCCAGTTGGGAGACGCGCCCTCCTTCGGCCACGTTGACCAGGGCCTGAAGGGTTGTGCGCTGCTCGGGTGTGGGGGCCGAGGACAGGAGTTTGAACTGGCGCAGGGCCACGCGCTCGCGCACACCGGCGATGAGCCGTTCCAGGGTGGTCACGCCGGGAAGCAGGATCTTGGCCTCGACCAGGCGGTTGGTGGCCAGGTCGAACAGCACGCTGGGGCGCTCGTTGCCCGACCAGGAGCGCCGGTAGGCCCAGATGCCCAGCAACAGCCACTGGTGGGGGTCGAAGAGGGTGTAGCCGTAGCGTTCGCGGATCAGCTTCTGGTGGTCCCAGCGGCCTTTCTTCTCCCCGTACCCCTTGAGGTCGTCGGCGGTCAGGCCGAGTTGTTCGGCGATGAAGTCGACGACGGCGGTGGGCACCTCGGTGGGGTCATCCAGGAACGTGCCCAAAAAGCGCACGGTGGTCAGTTGCAGGGCCAGGCCGAGCTGGTTGCGCGGCCCGTAGGCGCTCATCGCCAGGCGGCGCGCGTCGGCGTCCAGGTGGAAGAAGGCGCCCAGTTGTGACTCGTCGGGGACGGTGTTGAAGCGGCTGTAGCGCTCGCGCTGGGCGGCGGTGAGGAAGTTGACCGGCATGAGGGGATGCCTTCCATGGAGCCCGCCCACCGCCCTGGGGCGGTGGGCGGGCTCGGCACGGGGATTGTCCCAGGGGCAAGCCGATCAGGAGGCCGATTCGGCACAAAAGCTCGGATATGGGGGCGGTTATCCGCTCACCCTGCGCTGTCGCAGCCCTCTATAGGGCTGCTTCAACACGCTGCCGTTCGAGTGCGGCCAGAGCGACGGTAGCTCGACTGTGGCCTTCCAACCCGTCCATGACAGCACCGACCACGAGGTGCTGGTGGCGATGGCTTCGGTCAGGCCTTGAACACGTAGCTCAGCTCCGCCTCTGTTCGGAGGCGGAGCTGAGCACCTTGCCCGCTAGGTGATCGTTAGCGACGAGATTTCGCGGCTCGCCGTAGCTCCAGGAATCGCGGGCCTACCTGCGGAAACGATATTCTGTTACCGCTTTCTCCCATATCCGGTCCGCACCCCCAACATGTCCCGCTCCCAGAGGAGAGCGGGGCGTTTTCACCTTCATGTCACAGACGTCTTACCGTGCGTCTACACGATCGGGCCGGACACGTCTCAAGACGAACATGCACCCGACAACGATCAGCCCCAAAGCCGCGAAGCCCAACCAATGGAGGGTGCCTCCGGAGTCAGCGAGGCTGGGGACGAGCAGAACCAATCCCGCCCCGGCCAACGCCATGGGGATGAGAAAGGCGAGGAAGAGCCGGTAAGACCCCTTCCCTTTAGACATGGTGATCACCTCAGAAACAGCTCGCGATCGCTGTGATCGAAGCACCGCCGACGACCGCGAACCCGCCGACGCACGCCGCGCAGACCGGGGCGGTGACAGGAGTCATGGGAACGGAGCAGGAACCGACGCAGGCATAGGCGATGGCGGCGCCCACCGCGCCGCTGACACCGAGCACCGCGGCGACGCACGCGCCCGTGTTGGCGCTCTCGGCGACCGCTTCGTTCGCGGCCGCTGTCTCGTCACGGAGCTGCTCGTCACCCACGAACGGGATACCGGTGTCCTCGCTCTGCGTGAGCGCACCGTCCACGTAGCTGCTGATGTGGAAATTGCCGGAGTCGGCCTGGCTGTACAGGGTCTCGGCGTACTGGATGACGGCGCCCTCAGCATCGAAGAGAACCGTCAGGTTACTCAATGGCTCGCTGTAGCCGCCCGAGATCGGGACACTCACCGACGTGTGCTGCGGCTGGTCCGAGTCGGTCTCGATCTGGTAGGCCTTGGCTCCGTCGCGCACCAGGGCCTCGGCCGACGCGTGCACCGTCACTTCGCCGTCGCCGACGAGCGCGGACACATCGGCCGTGAGCCGTTCGGCCGGTGCGCCCTCGATCAGGGCCATGTCGTACGCGTCATCTTGGTTGGCGCCCGCGGCCACGGCGCCGTTGTCAGAACATTCGGTGGCCGACTGGGCCGACGACACCTCAACCGAACCCGCTCTTGGCGGCGTCGGCGATGCCACAGCCGTTCCGGCCGGGATCATCAGAAACGCTGCGGTGACCACACCGATCACGTTGATCGTACGAATGGGGGTCCTCTCGATGAGGGATGGATGGGGTCAGACCCTCCCCTTGCCGTAGCGGCGGCGAGACAATCACACGGGGCCACCTTCGGTCACACTAAGCAGTGAAATCACTGCTCACGGCAATAGTAGGAGAAGTAGGCCTATACCAAGGCCTCAATACCCCTTGCATCCCAGCCGCCACTGTGGCAGAAAACCCGGCGGTCTACCACAACCCAAACGCCTCCGGCGAGGGCCTCAGGAATCCAGGTTGGGGAGGGGAGGCCAGTCGGGTGCACCTCTGCTGTGGCCGGGGCAGGGACCCTCAGCTCTCACCCCGTCACCCACCAGCGGTCGAAGACCAGCACACCGAGCCCGAGGCCGCCAGCCCTCCGCGCCACCGGGAGCTGCGGCTTCCGCTCTACGTCGCTCCACCCGGTCACCCGGCAGCGTTCCCGGGCCGAGCCTCGCTCCGCGAGGTGGCACCCCGGACACGGCGTGCTCGCGCGGAGCGCGCCGACGGATGACGGGATGGACCTCGAGGAACGGGGGCGTGCGTGGACCGGTCATCGGTCCACCGTGAGCGCCTCCAGCGCGGCGGCCTTATCGGCTTCGGTGGGCAGGGCGTAGCGGCGGGTGGTGTTGATGTCGGCGTGTCCCATCAGTTCGGCGACCGTGACCAGGTCGACCGGCTCGCGTGCCGGCTCGCCACGGCCGCGCACCAGGTCGGTGCCGAAGGTGCGGCGCAGCACGTGCGGACCGAACACCTCGCCGTCATCTGACGGTCCGACCCCCGCCGCCGCGCCCAGCGCGGTGACCGCCGCGGCGGCTGCCCGCGTCGACAGCCGGCCCCCGTCGTAGTTGCGCACCAGCGGTCCCGCGCCGGGGCGGCCGAGATCGTCCAGGAGGAGTTCGAGGGAGGAGCGGATCTCGGCGTGCAACGGCACCGTGCGGTCTTTTCCGCCCAGGCGTCCCTTGCCACGTACTCGCACCGTGCCCTTGCGGGCCGAGGCCCGGAGGTCGGCCACGTCCAAGGCGACGATCCCGGCGATGCGCAGCCCGGCGTAGTAGGCCGGGTGGCAGATCACCCGGTCACGCACCGAGGCGTCCCGGGCCACGGTGCGCAGGAACCGCAGCAGCGTGCGCTGGTCCAACGCCCGGGGCGCGGAGGGGCGGCTCAGGTGTTCGCGCACCACTGCGGGGCGCCCCGAGCCGCGCAGGGCGAAGAAGGCGTCCAGCGCGGCGAGCCGGTTGTTGATCGTGGCCGCCGACAGGCGAGCGCCCCCGCGGGTGCGGGTGTTCTTCAAGGTGCGCCGCCAGTCGCGCACCGCCCAATCCCGCGCGGTCGCATCGGTGAGCGGGTCGCCGTCCAGCGCGCCGGCCTCGCGCGCGTCGGCGAGCCAGGCCAGGAAGTAGCCGACGTTGCGCCGGTACTTGTCGCGGGTGGCCGCGCCCAGGTCGGTCGCCGAGGCCAGCCTCGCGGCGAAGGTCGCACGTTCTGCGTCCAGGTCGCCGGGCAACGCCACGGTTCGGCGCGGTCGCCCGGTGCGTGTGTTTCCAGAAGTAGAGCCTCCCGCAGCGAGGCCGTGCAAGTCACCTGCGAACTACGTGTCCTGCTGGCGAAGGGGCGGAAATGTGAACCAAGGGTGTCAACAGATGTGACAGTTACCGGAACTCACCGTTCCGTTCCTACTCGGACCCCATCATCGACCACGGTGAACCCGTGGGCGCGGCGGCCCGCACCACACCGTGAGCGGGGGCGGGCGTCTTCGGACGTCCGCCCCCGCTCGTTTCGTGCTCACCCGGCCGTCGTCATCGTGCGTTCGTCGACCGAAAAAAATCTTCCTGCATTTTAAACTCCGGTCGCGTTAACCCCCTACTCAAAGGGCGCAAGGGCTCGCAGAGTATGAAGAGGTCTTCGGGAGGGAAGAACCGAAGGGACCCTGGTCCCGATCCCTGACATTCTGGAATTACCAGGGCGTGTTCACTCAAGACCCACCCCTGTACACGCTTCACTGCGATTGCTAGGTTCACGTTATGACCCAACCGCGGGAACTCCGCGTCATCGAGCAGAAAAAGCTCCTGGTCAGTGTCCGCAAAGCCGCCCAAATACTCGATGTATCAGAGCGCGTGGTATATGACCTCTGCTACAGCGAAGAACTGGAGTCGGTGAAGATCGGACCCAAGAAATGGATTCGTAGAATCACGTGCGAATCACTCAACAAGTACGTCGACAACGCCGTACGCGAATCCCGAATCGACCACGAGCACGGATCACAGACACCGTTGAAAGGTGGTGCCCCGTGAATACACTACCCACAGCCGAAAGAATTCCGGCCCTTCCCAGGCGCGAACCGACCCGACCGATCGAGCCCTCGGTCTCCGGACCCCGCAGACTGACCGCGTGCGCTCGCGACGTGGCCGCCCTGATCGAGGCGGACCCCGGGCTGTGGCCGGCCCTGACCACGTGTGTCACCGACACCAACGGGCTGACCACCGTCCACTACGCCGCCGTGCACGGCGGTGGTCTGGCCTCCTCACTGTTCGGCCCCGACGGGGTCGTCTCCCGCTGGCGCGCCCGCCTGCACGCGCCCACCGAGGCCAGGCGCGAACGCTCCCAGGGCCGCGAACGTGTGGTGACCCTGCGCGGCCACCACTCCGGATACGCCGTCACGGTGCTCTTCACCGTCCTTTCCGGCACCCGCGCCCCCGACGGGGACACCCCCGAACAGGAGTCCGAGAGGTGACCACTCCCCCATCCTCGTCCCGTCTGCTGTACGTGGACGTCAACACCACTCCTTGGCCGCTCAACCACCACGCCTACGTGCACGCGTGCGCCGAACGGTTGCGCAAGGAGGTCGACCACGCCCCGCGGGTCCACTTCCCCGAGAGCCACCTGCAACGGAGCGACACCCGCGGAGCGCTGGTGCGTCTGGACGGACCCGACCACGACGACGTCCTGCTGACCTGGGACGAACAGCGCGGCTGGGCCCGGCTGGAACAGTCCGTCCGTCGTCCCTTGGTCCTTGGCGCCGAGCCCCTACTGGAACCGGAGGCCTTCGCCCACGCCGTCACCGCCCTGCTGAGGCCGGGGACCCGACAGCTGGTGATGGTCCTGGATCGTTCCCGCCTGTTCGCCCATCCGGTGGACGTGGTCTTCGAACGCCGACTGGCGGCCTACCGGGATCTGTAACCCTCCCGGGAGAGTCCTCCTTCGAAACGGGAGGGAAGGAGGACCCCACACCCGTCAGCGGACCCTGTGGGCCAGCACCACAGCGTCGGTCATGGTCACCTCGGTGCCGTCACCACGGCGGCGTGTGCGCGACCGCGGCTCCGCCGCCAGCACCCGCCACCGGTCGGTTCCCAGTACCGCCGTCACCTCCTCAGGCGCCACGTGGGCGCGCCCGTGGCCGGCGTGCGGGGCGTGCCCGTGGGCGTCGGAGGGGTCGTGGCCCACGATGAGCAGCCGCCCCCGCGGCGCGACCCGGTCGGCCAGGTGTTCCACCAGCTTCACGAAGGGCCCCTCGGGGTGGGCGTAGTGGCTGGTGACCAGGTCGAACCCGCTCAGGTGCGGGTCGAGTGCGCCGGCGTCGGCCCGCACCCACCGGATGCGCGCGGCGGCCTCGGCGTCGACCCTGCCCACCGATGCCCGGGCCCGATCCAGCGCGTTGGCGGAGATGTCCACCGCGGTGACCTCCCAGCCGTGCCGGGCCAGCCACAGACTGTCGGCGCCCAGCCCCGCGCCGACCTCCAACACCCGACCCGGATCCAGGTCGCCGGCGGCGGCCACCAGTTGCGGGTTGGGCTCACCCGGCCCGTCCTGCCCGTGCTCACCGTGGCCGTGGCCGTCCCGGTAGCGTTCTTCCCAGAACTCCCGGTCGAAGTCGTTCCCCATGTGCGTCCCCCCGTCGTCGTTGCTCACAGTCGGTGCCCCTGGCCCACACGCGCGGCCACCTCACGCTCGGCCTCGGCCGAGAAGGGGCGCCGCGCGGCCAGGGCCCGGTCGATCTCGGTGTTGACGAGGTCGGCGTTGATCTGCGCCGCGACAAGGGTGCCGGCCGCCCCGGAGGCCCCCACCTGGGCGGACACGTCGGTGGCGTTGCCCGCCACCCACACCCCGGCCACCTCGGCGCGGCCCATGGCATCCACCGTCAGGTGCTCGCCCACTCCCATGGGGTGGGTCACCGGTGCCAGACCCAGCGGGGCCAGGAAGTCGACCCTGGCCACCATCCGGCCGGCCACGACCAGTGCCCGGCGCTCCACCAGTCCTCCCCCGGCCAGACGTACCCCCGCCAGGGCATCGGCGACCGTCTCCACCCCGGCCACCCGCTCCTCGATCACCTTGATGCCGCGCACGGCCAGCCGCTCGGCCTGTTCGTCCTCCACCGTGGTCCCGTTCGCGAAGAAGAGCACGTCCGCGCTCCACTGGCTGAACATCAGCGCCTGGTGCACCGACATCGGCCCGGTGGCCAGCACTCCGATGGGTTCGTCACGTACCTCCCACCCGTGGCAGTAGGGGCAGTGCAGTACGTCGCGGCCCCAGCGCTCGGCCAGTCCGGGGATGTCGGGCAGTTCGTCGACCAGTCCGGTGGCCACCAGCACCCGGGCCGCTCCCACCGTGCGCCCGTCCTCCAGCGAGGCCACGAACGCGCCCGCCTCGCCCTCGACCGAACGCACCCGCCCCCGCGTGACGTGGGCCCCGTAGGAGCGGGCCTCGGCCCGCCCCCTCTCCAACAGCTCACCCGGGAGCGTGCCCTCCAGGCCCAGCAGACCGTGCACCCCGGCCGCCGGGGCGTTGCGCGGCTCACCCGCGTCCACCACCAGCACCGATCGTCGGGCCCTGGCCAGGGTGAGCGCCCCGCTCAGCCCCGCCGCGCCGCCGCCGATCACCAACACCTCGTAGAAGTCCTCGACCTGATCGTCCACTGTGGACCACCTCCACGGACCACAGTGCGCCCCGCCCCCACCATCCGACAAGCCCTGTTGCCGGTGTGGCAAAATACGGGGATGGACCACGATCTCGATCAGGCTCTGAACTCCGTCGGACCACGCCTGCGCACCCTGCGCACCCAACGCGGCATCACCCTGTCCGACCTGGCCACCACCACCGCCATCTCGGTGAGCACCCTGTCACGGTTGGAGACCGGCGAGCGCAGACCCACCCTCGAACTCCTCCTGCCCCTGGCGCGCGCCTACGGGGTCACCCTCGACGAACTCGTCGACGCACCACCCACCGGCGACCCGCGTATCCACATGCGTTCCACCACCCGAGACGGCATGACGATGATCCCCCTGACCCGCCGCCCCGGCGGCATCCAGGCCTACAAACTCGTCTTTCCACCGGGCACCGACCGCCGCGAACCCGACCCCCGCACCCACGAGGGCTACGAGTGGCTCTACGTCCTCAACGGACGCCTGCGCGTGGTCCTGGGCGAACACGACCTGGTTCTCAAGGCCGGTGAGGCCGCCGAGTTCGACACCCGTGTCCCCCACTGGTTCGGTTCCGCCGACGAGCGCGCGGTGGAGTTCCTCAGCCTCTTCGGAGCACAGGGCGAGAAGGCCCACCTGCGCGCCCGCCCCAAGCAGGGTGATCGACCCGCCTGAAGACCCGTCGACGCCCTCACCCCCGGGACAGCACCCGGCCCAGCCGACGGGCGCCCTCGACGAAACCGCCCGGATCGGGACCGGCGTAGTTGAGCCGAAGGTAGGGTCCGGCCGGCTCGGCCGGAAACCACTCATCGCCCGGCGCCACCAACACCCCCTCCTCCTCGCACCGACGCGCCAGGGCCTTGACGTCGCTCCCCTCGGGCAGTCGCACCCACAGGTTCAACCCGCCCGCCGGCACCGCCTCCACCATCGTGGTGGGGGCGTGCTCGGTCAACGCCGCCACCAACAGGTCCCGACGCTGGGCCAACCGCCGGCGCAACCCCTTCACGTGTGTATGCCAGGCCGGGCGGGTGACCACGTCCAAGGCCACCTGTTGCAGCACACCGGACACGTACATCGACTCGCTCTGGGCCCCGGCCGACACCCGTTCCCGCACCGGCCCACGGGCCACCACCGCCGCCACCCGCACCGCCGGCGACACGCTCTTGGTCAGCGAACGCACGTACACCACGTGCCCGTCGTCCTCACGGGCCGCCACCGGAACGGGGTCGGCGTCGATCCCGAAGTCGTGCGCCCAGTCGTCCTCGATCAGGAACGCCCCGTGCGAGCGCACCACCTCCAGCACCTCCTCGATGGTGCGCGTCGACCACCGGGCACCGGTCGGGTTGGCGAAGGTGGGTTGGGCGTAGAAGGCGCGCGCCCCCGTGGTGGCGAACGCCCGGTCCAACTCCACCGGGTCCGGTCCGTACGCCCCGCTGGGCACCGGCACCGCGGCGATCCCCGATCGCGCCGCCGCGGAGATGGCGCCCCAGTAGGTGGGCGACTCCATCAACACCGGTCTCCCCGGGCCCGCCAAGGAACGGAACACCGTACTCAGCCCGCTCTGGCTGCCGGGGAAGATCACCACGTCCCCGGCCGTGACCGGGCTGAGCGTGCCCGGGGTCGACTCGGCCAGGGCGGCGGCGAACCACTCCTGCAATTCGGCCAGGCCCGCCGCTGGAGGTCGATCCACCACCGCCCCGCCCCGGCCGGCCCGTGCCAGGGCCGAACGCACCAAGGACTCGGGCAGCAGTTCCCGATCCGGATAGCCCGAGTGCAGGGCGATGACGTCGTTGGGGGCGGTGCGAAGCGCCACCGAGGGACGCCGGGCCCTTGGGGAGGCGCCCAGAGCGGCGCTCTGCCAACCGTAGTCACGGGCGCGCACCACCCGAGGAGCGCGCACGAAGGAACCCGCCCCGGGTCGACTCTCCACCAGCCCTTGCGTCACCAGCACGCGCAGCGCCTTCTGCACCGTCACCGGGCTCACCCCGTGGCGGGCCACCAACTCCCGGCTGGTGGGCAGCCTCGCCCCGGGCGCGGCCCCACCGATCCACTCGCGAAGCCACGCCACGATCCGCTCACTGCTATCGTTGGACATGAAGAAACACGATAGCGCTATCGCGCAAGAGGCGCCACCGCTACTCATCTCGCGGGCCGGTCTGGGCTGGGGCCTATTGGGCGTGGCGGCCTTCTCCCTCACCGTCCCCCTGACCCGCCTGGCCGTGGCCGACGGAGGCCTGGCACCCCTGTTCACCGGCACCGGTCGGGCGGTCGTGGCGGCCCTGCTCGCCGCCGGCGCCCTGGTCCTGACCCGACAACGTCTTCCACGCCCTTGGCAGTGGGCCCGACTGGGTCTGGTCGCCGCGGGAATCGTCGTCGGTTTTCCCGTACTGACCTCGCTGGCGCTGACCGGTACCGGCGCCGCGCACAGCGCCGTCGTCATCGGCCTGCTGCCGGCCGCGACCGCCACCGTGGCCGTGCTTCGCACCGGCGAGCGCCCCGGTGCGCGTTTTTGGGCCATGGTCGCCCTGGGAGCCGTGGCCGCGGTCGCCTTCGCCACGCTCACCGGCGCCGCTCCCGGGCCACCCGACCTGTTCGACCTGCTGCTGTTCGGCGCGGTCGTGACCGCAGCCCTCGGGTATGCCGAGGGCGGCCTGCTCGCCCGGGAACTGGGCGCCTGGCAGACCGTGTCCTGGGCGCTGGTCCTCAGCGCCCCGGTGACCCTTCCCCTGACCCTGTGGTCGCTCTCCCAGCATCCGCCCCAGGCCACCGCCGCCCAGTGGGCGGCCTTCGCCTACCTGGCCTTGGTCAGCATGTACCTGGGGTTCTTCGCCTGGTACCGGGGCCTGGCCATCGGCCCCATGGCCCGCGTAAGCCAGGTCCAACTCACCCAACCGGTCATGACCATCACCTGGGCCGCCCTGCTGCTGGGCGAGCCCCTGACCGGGCCCGTCCTGGCCGGTGGCGCGGCCGTGCTGGCCTGCGCCGCCGTGGCGGTGCGGGCACGCCTGGAACCGGGCACGCACGAGCGGGGCCGTACCCACACCGGGTGGCTACGGCCCCGCGGGCGAGCGGCTACGCTCAGGCGGTCTTCGCGGCCAGGTTGACCACGATGTTGCCGCGGGTGGCGCGCGAGTAGGGGCACACCTGGTGGGCGTCCTCGACCAGCTTGTCGGCCTCCTCCTGCGACAGGTTCGGCAGGTTCACGGTCAGGTCGACCACCAGGTCCAGACCCTCGTCCTTGCCCAGGGTGACCTGGGAGTCGATGCTGGATCCGGACACGTCGGCCTTGGTCTGGGCGGCGACCTTCTTCAGGGCACCGTGGAAGCAGGCCGCGTACCCGACGGCGAAGAGCTGCTCGGGGTTGGTGCCCGGGCCGTCGTCGCCGCCCACGCCCTTGGGCACCGACAGGTCCACCGACAGGCGGCCGTCGTCGGTCTTGCCCGAGCCCTTGCGGCCCTCACCGGTGACGGTGGCGCTGGCCGTGTACATCTTCTGGAAAGCCATGACTTGTCCCTTCCTCAGGGGTCGAGCCGCTCGCTCGGCCCCGTTCGCGATGTGGTTCGGTGCCCCGCCTGGGCGGTCACCGAACGGGTGACGTGGTCGAGTAGCGCACGCAGGTCCTCGACCTTGCCCTCGGGCAGGTCGGTGGCGCACAGGACACGAGGGGGAATCCCCTCTGCGCGCTCTCGTAGGCGCTCGCCCTCATCGGTGAGAGCCACGTGGACGATGCGTTCGTCCTCGGGTCCGCGTCTGCGGGTGAGCAGCCCCGCCCCCTCCATCCGACGCAGCAGGGGCGAGAGCGTACCGGTGTCCAGGCTCAACGCCAGCCCCAGTTCCTTGACCGGCAACGTCCCCCGTTCCCACAGCACCAGCATCACCAGGTACTGCGGGTAGGTCAGCTCCAGCTCGGTCAGGATCTCCCGGTAGAGCCCGGTCAGGGCCCGGGAGGCGGTGTAGAGGGCGAAGCACAGCTGGTTGTCCAGAGCGAGGGGGTCCCCCTCCTCGGTGCCGGCCATGTCCCCTCCCCACGATGCGCGTCTCGGCGTTCGTCGGCCACGCTAACAGAATTCGGTTGTGCACAACACTATTGGGCGCGACTATTTTGGTCGGTGTCCTCGCCCGGCCGAGAACGGGCGCCCCGGCGGGGCCCGCACCCCTGGGGGCACGGGCTCCGCCGATCACCTCACAAGAACTCCACGCCCTGGGCCAAGGGCAGCTCACCGCCGTAGTTGACGGTGTTGGTGGCCCGCCTCATGTACGCCTTCCACGAGTCCGAACCCGACTCCCGTCCCCCACCGGTGTCCTTCTCGCCACCGAAGGCCCCACCGATCTCGGCCCCCGAGGTACCGATGTTGACGTTGACGATCCCGCAGTCCGACCCTGCCGCCGACAGGAAACGCTCGGCCTCGGCCTGGTCCTGGGTGAAGATCGCCGAGCTCAACCCCTGCGGCACCCCGTTGTGCAGCTCCACCGCCTCCTCGAAGGTGCGGTAGGACATCACGTACAGGATCGGCGCGAAGGTCTCCTCCCGCACCACCTCGGTCTGGGACGGCATGCGCACCACGGCCGGCTCCACGTAGAAGGCGTCACCGGCCTCCTCCTCCAACCGGCGTCCACCGCCCACCAGCACCCGCCCACCATCGCCCTGGGCCCGCTCCAGCGCCGAGACCATCGCCTTGTGACCGCGCTCGCCCACCAACGGCCCCACCAGGGTCGATTCCTGATAGGGGTCACCGATCCGGTCGCGCAGCTGGGCGTAGGCGTCCACCACCCGCTCACACACCGCCTCCACCACGTCCTCGTGCACGATCAGCCGGCGCAGCGTCGTACACCTTTGACCGGCCGTGCCCGCGGCGGAGAACACGCTGCCGCGCACCACCAGGTCCAGGTCGGCCGAGGGCGCCACCACCGCGGCGTTGTTACCCCCCAGCTCCAACAGGTACCGACCCATCCGAGCCGCCACCTTCGGCGCCACCGCGCGACCCATCGCCGTGGACCCGGTCGCCGACACCAACGCCACCCGGGCGTCCTCCACCAGCACCGAACCCACCTCGGCGCCGCCCAGCACCACCCGGTGCACCCCTTCCGGGGCGCCCACGTCCGCGGCCGCGCGCATCAACAACCCGTGGCAGGCCAACCCCGTCAGCGAGGCCGTCTCCGAGGGCTTCCACACCACCGTGTCACCGCACACCAGGGCCACACAGGTATTCCACGACCACACCGCCACCGGGAAGTTGAAGGCGGTGATCACCCCGACCACCCCCAAGGGGTGCCAGGTCTCCATCAGCCGGTGCCCGGGACGCTCCGAGGGCATGGTGCGCCCGTACAACTGGCGTGACAACCCCACCGCGAAGTCGCAGATGTCGATCATCTCCTGCACCTCGCCCAGCGCCTCGGAGCGGATCTTGCCCGCCTCGATGGTCACCAGCTCGGCCAGGTCCCCCTTGTGTTCGCGCAGCAACTCGCCCAGACGGTGCACCAGTTCTCCGCGCCGGGGCGCGGGGGTGTCACGCCAGGTGGAGGCGAAGGTCTCGGCGGCCTCGGCCACGGCCCGTTCGGCGCTTTGGGGGGTATCGAACTCCACGTCGAACAGGTCCTGCCCGGTGATCGGTGTGCGGGCACTCCCGCTCGCCCCGACCGGCTCGGGCAGATGGGTCACACCGCACCGTTCCAAAGCGGTCCGCGCGCGTTCGGCGAGGACCTGCGTTTCGGGTAGGGAACCGTTGGTCATCAGTTTTGCTCTCTCCGTTGAGAGGGACGACGGACACCTCACACCTTGCCAACTCCGCGCCCCACAAACCAGACCCATCGTCACTCTCGCCCCGCCCCACGGGCCTTCACGGCTTTTTCGTCACCGGTGAACGTTAGACTCGGCGGGCCCATCCCCGACTCGGACAGACCACCCCGTGCACCCTGCCACCACCCTCGAAGAGGACCGCGCCCGCCTGCCCTTCCCCCGCAGGTCGCTGGCCCGGTCCGGATTCGACGCCGCCGATCCTCTCTTCAACGCCGACCTGCGCGACTCCACCACCTACGAACAGGTCCGGGAGGTGGTCACCTCCCACGCCTCCCGCCTGTGGACGGAGGCCACCCGCACCTCCATCAACGGCCCCGTGGACGACCGCCCCCTGTACTGGGCCAGGCTCACCCTCTCGGCGCGCCTACGCGCCTGGAGTCCGTCCTTCGATCTGAGCCCGGACGAGCACGCCGAACTCCTGCGCCTGTGGGAACGCACCTCCCGCGGCATCACCGACCTGGAATTCCCACCGGGAGACCGGTGGGTGCGCGTGGTCGTGACCGGTTTCGACCCCTTCGGACTGGAGGAGGACCTGGAGTGCTCCAACCCCTCCGGGGCCGCCGCCCTGGCCCTGCACGGCTGGACCTTCCCCGTGGGCGAGCGCACCGCGGTGGTGCGCTCGGCGCTGTTCCCGGTGCGTTGGGACGACTTCGCCCACGGCCTGGTGGAGGACGCCCTGGCCACCCGGCACGGTGTCGTCGACGCCGCACTGACCCTGAGCCGTGGTCGCCCCGACCGCTTCGACCTGGAGGTGTTCAACGGCGCCTGGCGCGGAGGGGGCCTGGACAACGTCGGTGTGGGTCGCACCGGGCAGATCCCGCTACCCGAGGGGCCGGGCCCCCAGTGGACGCGTTCGTCCCTGCCGGTGGAGCGCATGGTGGAGGCGGCCTCGGGCCCCTTCACCGTGATGGCCAACACCGAGATCGTCGAGGTGGCGGCGGACGGGGACGAAGAGGTGAGGCGCCCCCAGGGACCGAGCGAGGGCTCTGCCGCCCGGGCCGGAGGCGGCGGGGACTACCTGTCCAACGAGATCGCCTACCGCAACACCGTGTTGCGTGATCGGACCGGCACCGGGGCGCGTTCGGGTCACGTGCACCTGCCGCGGACCACCCGCCCGGACGAGCACGTGCCGATGGTGGAACAGTTGCGCCTGCTCGTGGCCGCGGCGGTGACGGAGTAGAGCCTTCCTTCGGGGCCCGACGCGCCCGGCCGCGTGTCGAGCCCCGAACTTCGCATTCCACCCACGATGGGGCGATTTATTACTCTTTGAAATGGCAAGGTCGCGCTGCGTCCCACCCAGGACCCCCCTCCTTCGATATGGTCCACCCGTGGTTGTCACCTCACTGCAACGAAAAGTCACCGTCTGTAGCGCCCTGGGGCTGCTTCTGCTCCCCGGCTGCCAGGCGGCGGACACGACCGATCCCTACGCCGAAGCCATCGGATTCATCTCCGCCGACCTACCGGACCTGCACACGCGCACCGTGTCCGTGGAAACCGACCACAACACGGTGAGCTACCGGTATCCGGTACTGGGTGAGTCGCACCCGCTTTCGATCCAAGTGCGCACCGCCATGGCCGAACGCCAGACCGCCTTCCTGGAAGAGGCACCCGAGGGGCGCGCCCCCGAGCTGAACCAGGACACCGAACTGTTGGCCGCTTCCGCCGACGTCATCGGCCTACGCCTCAACGTCGTCGACTCCACCGCGCAGGGCCCAGAGTCCTCCACGCTGTGGTACGACGCCCATGGCGGGCAGGTGTTGCCCTGGACCTCCCTGTTCCGTGACGAACAGGCCCTGGCCCAGGCACACGTGAACCTGATCGATGTCCTGCGGGAGGAGTACGAACTGACCGACGAGGAACTGCCCGACCCGCTCGGCGAGGTCGCCGCCTACGCCGAGTCCCTGGCCACCGAACAGCAGGGCCAGGAGAGCCAGACCCAAGAGGAGGAGGGCCGCGACACCAAGGAGCAACCGGCGCCCGCCGACTCCTCCGACCAATCCAAGGACTCCGAGGACGAGGACGGCTCCGACCGTTCCGATGACACCGACGACTCCGACGGGGACGAGCGTGCGGCCCTGCCTCCGGGGGAGGCCGACCTCACCGACCCCGACCAGGCCCAAGAGGTGGCCGATGCCTGGGCTCACTCGCCACTGGCCGACCTGGCCTTCAGCACCGCCGGCGGCCTGGCCGTACGCATGGCCCCCGACCAGGTGCCCGGGTCCGGCAACGACGACGAGGTCCTGGTTCCCATCGAACCCGAGGTGGCCGAGGAGACACTGTCCGAACTGGGCTACCAGGCCCGGGACGCCGCCGTCCACGGCAACGCCTCGACCGAGAGCCTGGACCTGGGGCCCGAGGCCACCACCGAAGGCACCACCTTGGACTGTGCCCAGGCCAAATGTGTGGCCCTGACCTTCGACGACGGCCCCGGTGAGCACACCGAGGCGCTGCTGGACAGCCTGGACGACTACCAGGCCAAGGCCACCTTCTACGTCCTGGGCTCGTTGGTGGGCGAGTTCCCCGACGTGGTCGAGCGCACCGCCGCCGAAGGACACGAGGTCGCCAATCACACCTGGAAGCACGACGATCTGGCCACCATGTCCGACGACGCCATCCGAAAGGACCTACAGCGCACCGACGACGCCATCGAGGAGATCACCGGCGAGGCCCCGGTGACCATGCGCCCGCCCTACGGCTCGCTCAACGCCACCGTGCGCAGCGCCACCGGGCATCCGCTCATCCTGTGGGACGTGGACACCATGGACTGGGAGAGCCGCGACACCAAGGCCGTGTCCAAGCACGCCCTGGACGAGACCCAGGCGGGCAGCGTGGTGCTCTTCCACGACATCCACAAGTCCACCGTGGACGCCATCCCGAAGGTCCTGGCGGGCCTGCACGAGGAGGGCTACCACTTCGTGACGGTCAAGGACCTGTTCGGATTGAACGATATGAAGGCGGGCGAGGTCATCACCGACGCCCGACTGAATTGATCGGGGGTAGAAGGGGCCGGGGCGTGGACGACGCCCCGGCCCCTTCTGCGTGTGCCATCCGGCCCCCGCATCCCCTGGGGCACGGCGCGACCCTCGTTCCATCCCCCTGACGGAGCGAGGAGTCCTTGCTCACTTCGAGGCTCTGAACTGGGCTTACCTTTGCCCCCACCCGAAACTTCGCATACATTTCGACGCGTGAACGTTACCTCTTTGATGCGTAAGGCCGCCGCTGGCGGGGTATTGGCCACCACCGGGCTCTTGACCCTGACCACGCTCCCCGCGGCCGCGGACACCGAACGCCCCCGACCCGACTGCGCCGACGTCAAGTGCGTGGCCCTGACCTTCGACGACGGCCCCGGTGAGCACACCGACGAACTCCTCGACATCCTCGACGAGAACGACGCCAAGGCCACCTTCTACGTCCTGGGCTCCAAACTCGACTCCCACACCGAGGAGGTCGAGCGCATGGTCCGGGAAGACCACGAGGTCGGCAACCACACCTGGGACCACGCCGACCTGGCCACCCTGTCGGCGAGCAAGATCAAGGACGACCTCCAGCGCACCGACAAGGCCATCAAGGACGTCACCGGTCAGACGCCCACCACCATGCGCCCGCCCTACGGCTCCCTCAGCGACACCGCCCGCGAGACCATCGACAAGCCCATGCTCCTGTGGGACGTCGACACCCTGGACTGGCAGCACCGCGACCCCGAGACCACCGTGGACATCGCCGAAGAGGAGACCGACGAGGGCAGCGTCCTGCTCTTCCACGACATCCACGAGACCACCGTCGAGGCCATCCCCGACGTGCTGGAGACCCTCTCCGAGGACGGCTACGAGTTCGTGACCGTCGACGAGATGATGGGCTCCGAGGTCGAGGCCGGCACCGCCTACTCCGACGCCCGTTCCCTGGGTTGACCGGGCGGGGCGGAACCGTGAGGGGTAACGCACCGCGGTCCGAACACGCGGAGGATCGCCCTCGTGTTCGGACCGCCCGGCCGCCCTTCGCGATACCGGCGCCACCTCACACCATCCGACGCATCAGCTTCTCCTTGAACTCCGTGATCGGGGCGTAGGCCAGCTTCATCGTGTCCAGCGCCAACGACTTGTCCAACACCGGCTTGACGTGCGAGAACGTGTCGATGGAGGCCTCGGCGTGGTAGGCGCCCATCCCGCTCTCACCCACACCGCCGAAGGGCAGGTCCGGCACGGCCAGGTGCGCGATCGGCAACCCGAACGCGACCCCGCCCGAGGACGTCTCGGTGATCAACCGTCGCTTGGTGACCTCTGAGTCGGTGAACCCGTACAGCGCCAACGGCTTGTCCCGCTCATTGACGAACCGGATCGCCGCGTCCAGGTCCGGGACCGTGAGCACCGGCAGGATCGGACCGAAAATCTCCTCTGCCATCACCGGGCTGTCGGGGTCCACACCGCCCAACACCGTGGGCTCCATGTACAGCGAATCACGATCGGCGCGTCCACCGGCGACGACCTCACCACTGTCCAACAACGCGCTGAGCCGGTCGAAGTGCCGCTCGTTGACGATGCGCCCGTAGTCGGGGCTCGTCTTGGGGTCGGAGCCGAACATCTCGGTGATCGCCGTCGCCAACTCACGCTGGAGCCCTCGCGCGGTGTCGCCGATGGCCAACACGTAGTCCGGAGCCACACAGGTCTGGCCCGCGTTGGTGAACTTGCCCCAGACCAGACGCCGAGCCGTGGTGGCCAGGTCCACGCCCGGCTCCACCACCGCCGGGCTCTTGCCGCCGAGCTCCAACGTCACCGGTGTCAGGTGCTTGACCGCGGACGCCATCACGATCCGCGCCACCGCCGCGTTGCCGGTGTAGAAGATGTGGTCGAACCGCTCCTCCAGCAGGGCGGTGCTCTCGGGCACCCCGCCCTCGACCACGGCCACGGCCTCGGTGTCCAGGTAGCGCGGCACCAACTCGGCGAGCGCGCCGGAGGTGGCCGGGGCCAGCTCGCTGGGTTTGATCACCGCGCTGTTACCCGCCGCGATGGCGCCGGCCAACGGCGCCAACGCCAGGTTCAGTGGATAGTTCCACGGGCTGATGATCAGCACCATGCCCAACGGCTCACGCACCCATCGCGCCTTGGCCGGTGCCAGCGCCATCGGCACCCCCACCCGCTTGGGCCGCAGCCACGATGCCAGGTTCTTCAGAATGTGGTCGATCTCATTGACCACGTACCCGATCTCGGTGGTGTGCGCCTCCAGGGAGGGCTTGCCCAGATCGTCCTTCAGGGCCTTGTCCCAGGTGGGACGCTCCTCGGTGAGCATCCGGCGCAACGCCCGCAGCTGGGCCCTTCGCCAGGAGATCGGCTTGGTCCGGCCGCTGTCGAAGGTGGACCGAAGACGCGCGACCACAGGCGGGATCTCGGTGGTCAACGTCAGGGGTTGGGGAGTCTCGGTGTCAGCCATGCCCTGGATACTAAACGAAAACGTTTCGTTTTTACCAGGTGCCGGCCACTAGGATTCATCCCATGACGACGGACCATCTGCCCGACACGACCGCACCGGTCGCCCCCCGAGGGAGGCCCCGCGACGCCGGCCGGGACCGCGCGCTGATGGACGCCACCCTCACCGAACTCCGACTCAACGGCTACAGCGGCCTGACCACCGCCGCCGTCGCACGACGCGCCGGTGTCTCCACCGCCACCCTCTACCGGCGCTGGAGTTCCAAACAGGACCTGGTCGTGGGAGCCGCACAGGCCTGGGCCGAGGACCTGGGGCCCGACCACGACACCGGCACCCTGCCCGGCGACCTCGGCGCCCTGCTGCACGACAAGGCCGCCGCGCTCCAGGGCCCCTCCGGGTTGCTGTTGCGCGCCATCCTGGGCGAGGCCGCCCACAACCGTGCCCTGGCCGACGTCCTCTACGACGCGTTCATCCTGCCCCTGCAAAACCGGGTCCTGGCCCTGCTGGAGCGCGGTGTGCTGCGCGAGGAGATCCCACCGGTGGAGGACCCACCGGTCGTCGCCGAGATGGTCATCGGCCCCATGGTCAGCCACACCTTCCTCCTACCGGACGACGACGGCCGTGACCACGGCGACGACATCGCCGACCGCCTCCTGCCCTATCTCCTGCGCGCCCTGGGCCATCGCCCCTGAGACGAGGACTCTTCGAGGCCCTCACCGCACGGGCTCTCCCCGTCGCGGCGAGCGGTCGTGGTAGCGGACCATCTGCTCCCAGTACACGAGCGTGAGCGCCATCTGCGCCGCACAGGCCACCCCCGTGGGCAACGGGCGACGGTACCTCGCCCCGATCAACGCGACCACGGCCGCCGCCGTGGCCGCGACGTTGACGGCCAGGGCCGCGTCCCGGGGCCGCTCCAGCATCCACCGCTCCTCACCGAGCATCGCCCGCGTCGACCACGCCCGCTCATGGGCGGGCCGGGGGAAGATCACCGGATTGAGGGCGAACCAGACGGCCACCGCGGCGGCCTGTCCTCGACTGCGCGTCCAGACGGGGAGCAGGACCAGCGGGATGGTGGCCCACCGGCTCCAGGCACTCCACGGATTCGAGTGGCGGGCGAACACCGCCCGCCTGATCCGAGCGAACCCGCCACCCGGGGAAGTCTTGCTCATGTGCGCTGCGCTCCCTCTCGCGAACCACGGACGCTATCCCCAGAGCGGAAACGGTTCAACTCCCCTCCCCGGCCCTACCGCCCCACTCCCGGGATGAGCCCTCAGGCGACCTCGCGCCTCATCGGCCGTTGGCGCGAAGAACGGCCACCGCGGAGACGGTCGTGTACCCGCGCCACTCCAGGGCCGCGGCTTCGGAGTGACTCGAAAAGTCGACGGCCCAACCCCCGTCTGGGCGCCGGCCCCGCTCCAAACGGTCCAGGTCACGGGTGACGGCGGCGGCGTCGACGACATCGCGCATCGGGTGTTCGGGCAAGGGCGCCAGGTCCAGCAGGTGGAGCGTCTCACCCTCGGTGCCTCCCTCGACCGGGAGCGCCCCATCGGCGGGAACGAACCGTGCCAGGCGCGCCCGCTGCTCACGCGCCTGGGGATGTGTGTCCGCGGCGGCGTCGAGGAACCCCAGCGCGAATAACAGGACGTAGGCGAACGGGGCCTCCTCGATTCGGGCGATCGCGTCCAGGCAGTACCTCGTCGCTCGCGCGGTCCAGGGATGCGTCCTCGCCTCGGCGTCGAATCGCCCCACGCGGAGGGCCTGGCCGCGACCGCCGCGGTGATCTGCAACGACGACACCCGGGGGTCGGCCTGGGCCCAGAAGGGCGCGCACGCGGTCGGATCGGCGACGGGCAACGCGAAGGGCAGGCCGCCGTCGGGCAGGGTCACCGAGTCCAGCCAGTCGAGCAACCCGAGGGTCGCGGGCGTGGTGGTGGGTCCGGCTTCGGCGATGGCCTCCAGTGCGTGCAGGGCGCCGGCCGGTTGGCTCTCGGGGGCGCGCAGATCCGGCTCGATCCCCCAGCCGTAGCCGCCGTCGTCGTTGCGGTAGCCCTCCAGCGCGGCGAGGACGGCCCGCCGGTCGCGCTCGGTGGCCTCGCCGGTGAGCAGGGCGAAGCGGCGCCGATCCAACACACGTGCGTGGGCCGTCATGAACGAGGTGGCCCGGTCGATGTCGATGCTCATGCCGTCGACGGTGTCATGCGCGGAGCCGATCGTCTTGAAGGAATCGGCCGGCCTCGGCCCAGGAGGTCTCCGGGGGTCGTTCCGGCCAGGCGTCGCACGTCGCGGTTCAAGTGGGACTGGTCGGCGTAGCCGGCCGCGGTCGACGCCTGGGCCAACGATGTGCCGGAACGTGCCAGGTGGAGCGCGTGCTGGAAACGGTGGATGGTGGTCAGGGTCTTGGGTCCGTACCCGAAGACGCGGTCGCCCAGGCGGCGCAGGGTACGTTCGGACATCTCGTGCCGGTACGCGAGGTCGGGGACGCCGAGCCCGGCCCGGGCGAAGCGGTCCAGCGACGCCGCCAGCCCCAGAACGGCCGGATCGGGTTCGGCCCGCCGCCACAGCTCCACGTAGAGATTCTCCAGTGCTGCGGCCGGATTTAGGTAAGCGCTTTCCCTGATTCGGGGCGGGATCGTGGTCAGCTCCTCCAACTCCAAGCGCCGATCGGTCATCTCCCAGGCGGGGATGCCCAACAGCGAATACGCCACGCCGGGGGCCAGTCTCAGTCCCCAGGTCACCGCACCGTCCTCGCCCGGAGAGAGCATGGCGGTGGTGTCCGCGCCGGCGAACCGGAAGCGACCGTTGAACCACATCAGGTCCATGACGGCGTCGGGCAGGACGCGCACGTCGTCCGGGCCGGTCCGAAGCCGCCACAGCGTCGCCCCCGTGCGGGGACCGCGCCATGCCCGGTAGTCGCCCATCGCCGTCGCCTCCTCGCCTCGACCGTACCGCCGCCGCTGCGCCGAAGGGGTGTTCGCGCATGTCGGGCCGGGCGCGGGCACGATCGTGGTTACCGTGGGGCTCGTCGGCCAAGGGTGCCTCCACGGCACAGCGTCCACGAGGGGAACCCGATGCGCTCACCGATCATGGACTACCTGGACGACATCATCGCCCAGACCGCCCACGTCGATTCCGGGGCCCCGGCCGACTACATCCCCGAACTCGCCGCCGCCGACCCCGACCGCGTGGCGGTGGCCCTGTGCACGGTCAACGGCACCGTGTACACGAGCGGAGAGGCCGACCATGAGTTCAGCATCCAGTCGATGTCCAAACCGTTCGCCTACGCGCTGGCCATCGAGGACCGCGGACTGGACGACATCCTCGACCGTGTCGGTGTGGAGCCCAGTGGCGAGGCCTTCAACGAACTCTCGTTGGACCCCGAGACCGGCAAACCGCGCAACCCGATGATCAACGCCGGGGCCATCGCCACCCACGCGCTCATCCACGACGAACCGGCGCCGGCGGTGGACCGGTTGCTCGCGCTCTACTCCGAACTCACCCAGCGGCCGATCGTGATCGACGAGTCGTTGGCCGCCTCCGAACTGGCGACCGGCGACCGCAACCTCGGTCTGGCCTACCTGCTGCACACCTCGGAACGCTTGTCCAAGGACCCCGCCGCCACCGTGGAGGGATACATCCGCCAGTGTTCGGCCTCGGTCACCGTGCGCGACCTGGCCCTGATGGCCTCGACCCTGGCCAACGGCGGGGTCCAGCCCAACACCGGCCGGTCACTGTTCGGCCGGGAGACCACCCGGCACCTGCTGAGCGTGATGACCACCTGCGGCATGTACGACGCGGCCGGGGACTGGCTCACCTCGGTGGGCATCCCCGCCAAGAGCGGCGTGGCCGGCGGCATCATCGGGGTACTTCCCGGGCAGGTGGGCGTGGCGGCGTTCTCACCCCGGCTGGACGAGCACGGCAACAGCGCCCGCGGCGTGGTGATGATGGAGAAGCTCTCGCAGGACCTGGGGCTGCACCTGATGGAACCGGGTCGGCCGGCGCGTTCGGCGCTGCGCGAAATCCGAAAGGAGACGGTCGAGGGTGAACCTGCCACCATCTACGTGCTCCAGGGCGACATGGTGCTGAGCAGCATCGAGGCGCTGGTGCACGAACTGGTCCACAACCCGCCCTCCACCGACCTGGTCATCTTCGACATGAGTCGGGTGGACGAAGTACTGCCGGTGGCGCGCCGCACGTCGGCGGCGATGGCGACCAAACTCATCGACGCCGGCCACACCCTCATCCTGATCGACCCCGAGGAGACCATGCCGGGGTTCCAGGACGCTCAGGGACGTGGGATGCAGCGCTGGACGAGCGCGTACCTGGCGCGTCACCTGGACTAGCCGGGCCTGGAGTCGGCGGAACCGCCGAGGTGCCCGGGGTGGTGGGGCGGCGGGGGTCGTTCGAGGTGTGGGCAGCGCGAAGTGGGCGAAGACCGTGGCTCCCCCATATCAATGGGACACCACGCGAACCCTCCCGCGCCACCTCGGCCCCTCGCGCCTGTGGACGGCCCGCCCTCTCCCCCGCGAGAATCCCTGCCCTGTCGGAAGACTGGACAGTCATTCGAAAACATGTTCGAATCAGGGCATGCGCTGGGAGAACCTGCGAGAAGACAGCGACTCAGGACAGACCGCACTGTTCGAAGCACCCACCACATCACCGGCCCGAGGCAGCGGCCGGGCCGGGCTCACCGCGCCCTCCCCCGCGCCCATCCAGGCGGGCGCGGACGGCGAACCGGTCGCCATCGAGATCCGGGCCCGCTCCATCATCAACCGCGTCCCCGGCGCCGACCCCATGTTCCGGTGGACCATCAATCCGTATCGGGGGTGCGCGCACGCCTGCGTGTACTGCTTCGCCCGACGCACCCACGAGTACCTGGACCTGGACAGCGGCCGGGACTTCGACACCCGCATCCTGGTCAAGACCAACGCCGGTGAGCTGTTGCGCGCCCAACTGGCTCGTTCCTCCTGGCGGGGCGAACACATCGCCATGGGCACCAACACCGATCCCTACCAGCGGGCCGAGGGCCACTACCGGCTCATGCCACAGATCATCTCCGCGCTGCGCGACGCCGCCAACCCCTTCTCCATCCTCACCAAGGGCACCCTGATCCTGCGCGACGCCGACCTGCTCCAGCAGGCCGCCCGCGTCACCGAGGTGGGGCTGGCGGTCTCGGTGGGTTCGGTCGACGAACAGGTCTGGCGCACCGTGGAACCGGGCACCCCCGCGCCCCGGGCCCGCCTGGACATGGTGCGCCGACTGGCCGACCGAGGGTTGAAGTGTTCGGTGCTGATGGCGCCGATCCTGCCCGGTCTGACCGACTCGGTCGAGCAGATCGAACGCACCGTCGCCGCCATCGCCGAGGCCGGAGCCCAACGCCTGACCCCGATCGTGCTGCACCTGCGCCCCGGCGCCCGCGAGTGGTATCGGTCCTGGCTCGAACGCGAACACCCGCGCCTGGTACCGCTGTATCGGGAGCTGTACGGCAACGGTTCCTACGCCCGCGCCTCCTACCGGCGCATCGTCACCTCGGCGGTACGCGAGATCGCCGCCCGCCACGGCCTGAACCGCCCGGGCTCACCCCGCGACGCCGGCCGAGAGCCCCCCGTCGCCGAGACCGACACCGACGGGCGACTCCCCCTCGACCTGCCCGCCCCCACCGACCGAACCGGGGCATACTCGTCCGCGTGAGCGCTCCGTGTACCGGCCTCGGCGCGGAACGGCCATCGAAGGACCCGGGTCACCACTGTTCGATGAGCGGGTCGTCGTGCTCGGCGCGACGCCAGAGTTCGTTGAGGCGTTCCAACCGGCCCCGGGAGGACACACCGACCAGGTTCACGACCTTGCCCTCCCGCAGTCCCAGGGCCACCACACCCACGACCCGGTCCCCCAGCGCCGCGACCATGGCGGGCGTTCCGTTGACCACGGCCGCGTGGATCGACGGCGACCCACCGACGAGCCTGCGCTTGGCCGGGGTCGGTTTGAAACCGGCCCGCAGGTTCGCGGCGATCGGTCCCACACCCGTGCGGCGCATCAGCTTGCCGCCCACACCGGCACCCTCGCTGACCACCGTGGCGTCGTCGGTCAACAACTCCACCAACCGTTCGGTCCTACCCGAGGACGCGGCCTCGACGAACGCCTCGACGATGCGCCGCGCAGCCGAACGGTCGGCCTCCCCCGCGACCCTCTCCGAGGCCACCCGCCGCCGGGCACGGTGCACATGCTGCTGACTGGAGGTCTCGGTGATGTCGAGGATGTCGGCGACCTCCGCGTGACTGTAGGAGAACGCCTCGCGCAGCACGTAGACGGCGCGTTCGACCGGACTGAGGCGCTCCATGAGCAGCAACACCGCCAGGGTCACCGACTCGCGTTGTTCGACGGTCTGGGCCGGGCCCAGCATCGGGTCTCCGTCCAGCAGGGGTTCGGGCAACCAGTCGCCGGCCGCGCGTTCCCGCCTGACCTGCGCGGACCGGAGCCGGTCCAGGGCGAGGTTGGTGACCACCTTGGTCAGCCACGCCTCGGGCACCTCTATGCGAGCGGGGTCGGAGGCCTGCCAACGCAGGTAGGCGTCCTGGACGGTGTCCTCGGCGTCGGCGGCCGAGCCGAGCAGGCGATAGGCGAGGGAGGCCAACCGGTCGCGGTTGGCCTCGAACCGTTCAACGGTGACGGTGTCCACGAAGGCCACGTTAGTCGGCGACCACCTTCCCCGTATCGACGGACACCGGCCGGATCCGGCGTCTGCGTGTGGGCAGCCCGAAGGTGGGGTGACCCATGCTCCAGGCGACGGTGCGGAGCACGGCCGACTTGACCCTGGTGGCCGCCCATCCCCGCAGCGCCCAGGTCTTGGGGCGGGCCCGGCCGTCGACCACCTGGAAGAACGCGTCCCGGGAGCCGAGGCTGACACAGTTGCCCAGGTAGGACAGCGGGACCTTCGCGGGTTCGGTCCCGGTCAGCTCGGCGATGATCGCGGACGTGGCCTGCATCCGGGTGAATCCGGCCGAGGCGCAGGACATCGGCAGCGGCCGACCGTGGTCGTCGATGGCGTGGACGCTGTCTCCGGCGGCGTGGATCTGGGGGTGGGAGACCGAGCGCATCCGCCGGTCGACGCTGATCCGACCATCGGCGGCCACCGCCAGTCCGCTGTCGGCGGCGATGGGGTGGACGGCGAACCCGGCCGCCCACACGGTCACGTCGGTCTCGAACACCTGGCCATCGGCCGCGATGGCCTCCCCTTCTCCGACCTTGGTGATGGTGGTGTGTTCGTGCACCTCGATGCCGAACCGGGCGAAGGCCCGGGCCAGGTGGTCTCGGGCCTGGGAGCCCGACCAACCGACCGGCTCGCCGGTGGTGGCCAGGGCGACCCGCAGCCGCGGGTGGGCTTCGGCGATCTCGGTGGCGGCCTCGACCGCGGTGAGGTTGCCGCCCACCACGAGCACTCGGCCGCCCGGCTCCAGTGTGTCCAGCCTTTGCCGCAACCGTTCGGCGGCGGGCCGTCCGGCGACGTGGAAGGCGTGTTCGCGTACTCCCGGCACACCGTGGTCGGCGATGGTGCTGCCCAGTGTGTACAGCAGGGTGTCGTACTCCAGTTCCTCGGTGCCCGACTCCCCCACCACGGTGACGGTCCGTCGCTCGGGGGCCAGAGCGGTCACCCGGGCGATCTTCAAGTGGACGCCGGTGCCGGCGAACATGTCCGCGAGCCCGCGGCGACGCGGTGGTCGTCCGGCGGCGACCTGGTGCAGGCGCATTCGTTCCACGAAGTCGGATTCGGCGTTGACGACGGTGATGTGGACGTCGTCGGGGTGCAGGTGACGGGCGAGGTATCCGGTCGCGGCGGCTCCGGCGTAGCCGGCCCCGAGGACGATGACGCGGTGTCGCATGAGCTTGCTCCTGTCCGTTCGTGTGCCCCTTGAACGAGACGGCTCGCGTGTTCCTGACAGGGTCTTGACGTGACTTGAGTCACATGACTTCTAAGGGTGTGAATAGATCCGAACCAGCACCTTGACGACGTAGATTCACAATCGAAATCGAAGTGCCCGGGACCAGCGAGCCCGGCTCCCCGTCGGCCACCCCCACCGATTCACGCCCACGGGACCGCCACACGCCGAACACCCACCTCACACACCCCGGTACGGACCCGGGCCCGGGTCCGTACCGGAACGCGCCCCCGGTGGAACCCCCGACGAAAGTAGGGGGCCCTCCCCCACTTAGGCGTCGCGAACCCGCCCCGCATCATGCCTTTGGCCGACAAGCGGTTCGGCCTGTGGGTGGAGGTTTCGGGCACCTTCGCGGACCTAGCGTGATGAACACGCCCGGTTCAGGTCCGCCCTACCGGAGTCGACCAGTCACCGTCCCATCCAGGAGTCACCCGCCGTGAGCATGCCGTCAGCACAACCCCAGTCCCCCATCCAGGCCCCTCCGGTCGTGGTGGCCCGGGCCCTGACCAAGACCTACGACACCGGCGGCACCCAGGTCCACGCCCTGGCCGGCGTCGACGTCGACTTCCACCGCGGTGCCTTCACCGCGATCATGGGCCCCTCCGGGTCCGGTAAATCCACCCTCATGCACTGCCTGGCCGGGCTCGATGTTCCGACCTCCGGCAGTGTGCACCTGGGGCGCACCCAGATCACCGGCATGCGCGATGGCGACCTCACCCTGCTGCGCCGGGACCGGATCGGGTTCATCTTCCAGTCCTTCAACCTGCTGCCGATGCTGACCGCCGAGCAGAACATCCTGTTGCCCTCCCAGATCGCCAAGCGCAAGGTCGACCCCGCCCGTTTCGACCACATCGTCGACGTGGTGGGGCTGCGCGATCGCCTCGGGCACCTGCCCGCCAAGCTCTCCGGCGGCCAGCAACAGCGCGTGGCCGTGGCCCGTGCCCTGCTCAACGCCCCCGAGGTGGTCTACGCCGACGAGCCCACCGGTAACCTCGACTCCCGCTCCGGCGCCGAGATCCTCACCTTCCTGCGCGATTCGGCTCGTGATCTGAACCAGACCATCGTGATGGTCACCCACGACCCCGTCGCCGCCTCCTACGCCGACCGTGTGGTGTTCCTGCGCGATGGGCGTCTGGTGGACGAGGTCAGCGACCCCACCGCCGAGCTGGTCTCCGAGCGCCTGCTGAAGCTGGAGGCCTGAGCCACCATGTTGCGCACCACCCTGGCCGGCCTACGCATGCACAAGGCCCGCTACGTCACCACCACCCTGGCCATCCTGCTCGGAGTCATGTTCATCTCCGGCACCATGGTCTTCGCCGACACCCTCAAGGCCAGCTACGAGAAGTCCGTGATGGGGTCGGCCTCCAGCGTCGACACCATCGCCGTCCCCGAGGCTTTGGAGGCCCAGGACGGGACCTGGGAGGATCCGGAGCCCTTCACCCAAGAACAGCTCGACCAGATCCGGGACCTGCCCGAGGTCGCCGATGCCGACGGAGTTCGGCAAGGCCCCGGCCTGCTCCTGGACGCCGAGGGACGCGCCTTCAGTCATGTTCCTCCCGAGGCCATGGCCGTGGAAGAGGTGACCCGCTACGAGATCACCGAGGGGGAACTTCCCGACAGCTACGACGAGATGGTTCTGGCCACCACCATCAGTGACCAGACCGGTTTCGAGGTGGGCGATTCGGTCACCGTGCTCGACGCCGAGCAGCAGGAGCAGGAGTTCACCGTCACCGGCCTGCTCGACGTGGGGGTGGGCTCCGAGCTGAGCTACCGTGGAGCCTTCATCCTGACCCCCGAGGCCTTCGCGTCGGTGACCGGCGCCGAGGGCTACCACGAGATCGACGCCCTGGCCGCCGACGGGACCTCCGAAGAGGACCTCGCCACCGCCGTGGCCGGGGTGCTCGGTGAGGGCTCCGACGTGAAGACCTCCACCGAGTTCGGTGATGAGATGGCCGCTCAGGCCGGCGCGAGCGCCGATATGATCCGCACCGGCCTGATGCTGTTCGCGCTCATCGCCGTCTTCGTCGCGGGCATCGTCATCTACAACACCTTCGCGATCCTCGTCGCCCAGCGCCAGCGAGAGATGGCCCTGCTGCGCTGCGTGGGAGCCAAGCGCGGCCAGGTCTTCCGTTCCATGCTGACCGAGTCCTTCGTGGTCGGCCTGGTGGCCTCGACCTTGGGCGTACTGGCCGGAGTCGGCCTCGGGATGCTGGGGTTCCGCTTCGTCGGCCCACTCATGGGTGAGGACATGGACGTCGCCACCGTGATCAGCCCGACCGCCGTGATCATCGGTCTGACCGTGGGCGTGACCATCACCGTGTTCTCCGCGATGGTCCCGGCCATGCGCGCCACCCGAGTGCCCCCGTTGGCCGCGCTGAGCACCAGCGCCACCGCGGCCGGCATGGAGAAGGGCACCGGCAAGCTGCGCGCGGTCATGGGGATCCTGTTGTTCCTGGTCTCCGGCGGGATCGTGGCGCTGGGGCTGCAGGGCGACCCCGACAGCTCGGCGATGTGGATCGTGGCCGTCGGCGCCATCGTCGCCTTCCTGGGCGTGGTCGTGCTCGGCCCCCTGCTGGTGCGCGCCATCGTGGGTCTGATCGGTGTCCCGTTGCGTCACGTCGGTGTGCCGAGCAGGCTGGCGGTGGACAACTCCACCCGCAGCCCGCGCCGCGCCGCCACCGCCATGATCGCCCTGACCGTGGGCGCCACCCTCATCACCGGATACTCGGTGATCAACGCGACCATGCAGGAGAGCATCGCCCAGGAGTTGGACGGTAAGTACCCCGTGGACTACCAGCTCTCGCCGATGCTGGACCTGGGGGGCGAGTCAGCGGAGGAAGGCACGGAGGAGACCTCCGAGGAGGTCGGCGGCACCGACCTGAGCACCATCCCCGAGTCGGTGCGTTCGGACCTGGCGGCGCGCTCGGAGATCGATCAGGTCTTCGCCAATCGCTTCGACTCCGTGGACAGCGATGACGACAGGATCACCAACGACGACGGAACCGTCCCGGTGTCCTCCGTGGTGGGCGCCACCGTGGGCGAGGAGGTCGAGGTCGACGTGGTCAAGGGCGACCTCACCGACTTCGGCCCGGGCAGCGTGCTGATCACCGAGGAGCGGGCAGGATCCCTCGAAGCCGGCGACACCATCTCCCTGGGCGATCCCGAACACGAGTTCGAGATCGCTGCCGTGGTCGCGGACACCGGGATGTTCTACGGCGTCAACCTGGACCCGGCCGACTACGAGCAGGTGGTTCCCGAGATCACGGGTGACTCCAGCGTCATGATCCGGGGCAGTGACTCCGCGTCGTCCTCGGAGCTGCGCGAGGTCGTCTACTCCGCGGTGGACGACCACCCGACCCTGAACGTCATGTCCATGGGCGAGATGCGCCAGCAGTTCGAGGACATGTTGGACATCGCCTTCTACGCGATCGCGGCGATGCTCGGTCTGGCCATCATCATCGCGGTGTTCGGTATCTCCAACACCATGGCGCTGTCGGTGCTGGAGCGCACCCGCGAGTCCGCGATCCTGCGGGCCCTGGGCTTGAACAAGGCACAAATGCGCCGCATGTTGGGGGTCGAGGCGGTGCTGCTGTGCCTGATCGGTGCCGGCATCGGTGTCCTGCTCGGCGTGGTATTCGGTTGGGCTGCCATCTCCGCGACCCTGCCCAACATCGTCTTCGGGTTCCCCATCGGTCAGGTGGCCACGTTCTTGGCCATCGCGATCGTGGCCGGTTTGGTCGCCTCCCTGCTGCCCGCTCGCCGGGCGGCGCGTACCTCCATCACCGGGGCGCTCGCCTCGCAGTGACCCGAACCGGGAGCGTGTGACCCGACCGGGGTGGCCCCACCGTCCAGGTGGCCACCCCGGTCTTCGCATGTCCGGGGACGATCGTGCGACGCCACCGACCCGGCACCTTTACCTCGTAGATTACATCGGGTGTCATCGTGGAGGACCAATCATGTCCCGGACGACTCCGGAACACCCCACATCGCCCGCGCAGTCGTCAGATCCAGGGCCGTTCGTGGTGGCGGGACCAGGCCCTCGGCGCGCCCCTTGCCGAGTTCCGTGCGCAGTCCGTCGAGGACGGTCCGGCTCGTGGGCGAGATGCCCGAGCCCAGGGTCTTCCATGGGCCGGCGTCGGGTACCGAGGGCGGCGGCGGAGCCGATCCGCCCGCCCTCTCCAAGGAGGCGGCGATGAGCGCTCGAAGTGCCGGATCCAGCCCTTCCTCGGGGACGGCGGGGAGTTCCGGTACCGCTTTCAGTGCGATGGGAGCGGACCTCCGGTCCTCGGATGGAGCGGTCGTTTCCGGCAGAGGATCGTGCATGAGTTCGTTCGGCACCGACCGACACCGCCGGCCACAGATCGCACAGGTGCCACCGGGTTCGTTACGGGTGCTCTGGTGCACCGGGCAGGTCTGGTCGGCCTTGCCCTGGCTGTCCAGCAGGAACCGTTCGGGTAGGGCGAAGGGTTCGGGCTCGCCGGTGGTCGGCCAAATCGTGGGCGGTCCCGCCCACGAGGACCCCGAAGCGTCCATGCCCCTGCCCAGGGTTCCGGCCAGGAACGCGTGGGCGGCTTGCAGACTGCGCATTCGGATCATCAGGGCCGGGAAGGGCCGCCGCACCCCATCGAGCCCCGAAAGTAGGGCTCGCGTCTGCCCCACGCTCAGGCCTTGACTCAGGAGGTGGTCCACCGCTTCGCCGAGCTGTTGTCGGTCGGCTTGCGGATCGGACAGGAACCGATCATGAATGCGATCGATGATTCCGTGCGGTCCGTTTTCCGACTTTTGCCGCCTTTGCCGATTTTCTTCCTCTGTGGTTTCGCTGCCACGGACGGAACCACCCACCCCATTCCCCGAACAGTCGCCATCAAAAGAGTCTGTAGCTCGATCTGAGCTGGGGCCCAGCCCATTCTGAGCTCGGGTCCCGGCCTTCGGTATCCGCTTCAAAGGGGGACGATTGTGCGGGGTGAGCGGCTCCTCCCCCAGGCTCTCCCGGCAGGCGTTGATCTCGGCCAAAACCGGCTCGGGGTAGACCTCGGCCGGGACCAGGACCTCCAGCACGCACGGCAGCCGGTAGATGGAACGGCCACGGGCGATGTCGGCGGCGAAGAAGTCCAGCGTCTCCGAACGGCTCAACTTGCGGATCAGACCCGCCTCAATCAGGTCCTCGATGGCCCGCTTGATGCTGCTGACGCTGAGGAACCCATTACAGCGTTCGGGCAGGTTCTCCAGGTAACAGAAGCTCCAGCGGCCGTCGACGTCCACCAGTTCGGCCAGGGCCACCAGGAACAGGAACGAGCGGGCCGTGGGCAGCCGCCCCTTGCGGTACAGCCGCTGAACCCACAGGGAGAGGATGAAGCCGATGCCCTCGAACTCACCCTTGCGACGCTTGCGGGCCAGAGAAAGACCGGGCGGATTCGGCGATTGGGCTGTGGTGGCGGGGGCCGAGGCGGTAGAGTTCACGGCGAGTCGCCTTCCTGGTGCGTACAGGTAGGTGGCACGGCCGACACACCTGTTTGCGCAGGCGTCGACCAAAACCCGACCTGGTGTTGATTGCACCCGGTCGGGTTTTTTCTTGTCGACATTCAAGCTAGCCGAACTAAACCGAGTTCGTGGGTCTTTCTCTCAAATCCACACTTGCCCGAGAGTGGAGTTTGGCCCCACCGGTTCACAATGTCGGCATTTCCCGATTGGTTCGATTTGGATCGATATGCCAGCTTATTGACCGCAGTGAGAGCTGGGATTCCTACCCAAACCCCTTTCCAAGATGGGCCTTGGAAAGCCCCGACCCGCTTCAAGGCCACCTTCGACCCTTCGCGTAACACGCTCGGCGAGGCCATTCCACAGAGCCCGGCGATCGGCCCGGGTAGGTTCTGCGGGACCCCTCGCATACGCCTGCCCTGAAGGGCAGGCCCACGACCGGAACCGTGTCGAGAAGCCGGCCGCTTACGCGGCGACAGGCATCGGCGTCTACCTGCTGGTGGATCGCGACACCAACACCGTCGTAGTCCACAGCCGCCCCGCCCACGGTCAGTACCTGGAACGCAGCACCCATTTCCATGGCGAGGCCGTCCCCATTCCGGGCCTCGGGGTCGCCCTGGACACCGAGTCTCTCAAGCGTTTCGCCCGCTGATCACCGAAGGGCCGTTGCGGGGGCCTGCGGCGAGACGGCTAAGTGAGGCACTTCGACAACTCCTCACGGGCCGGCCACCAGCGATAGGCGAGGCTCCACGAAGACAGCACCGGATCCAGGAATGGATTGAGGACCTCCAACACGGAAACGGCCCCTCGCCGGAGCGAAGGGCCGTTGTGGTTTATGAGTCAGCGCAAGTCGGAGCGCACCCCGGACAGCAATGCCACCCATTCATCGCGGGCAAAGGTCAGGTGCCCGGCCTCGCGGTTCTGGGTGTCACGCACGTCCGCTCCGTCAACACCCTCGCGCAGCTCGACACAGTTTCCACCATTAGCGCTGTAGCTGGACTTGTGCCATTCGGAGGTGGTGTTCATGTGAGCTTCCTCAGTACTTCGAGTGAGAATGTGAGTGGCAAAGACGCTGCCAGCGCTGCGGTGGCCTGACTGGACAGCCTGTCATGCGAACCGTCTTCGTGGATCACGTTACCGTCAGCGTGATCGCTCACGACCGCCAGTTCCCCCGAAGCGAGACGGAACAGCATCAGTGGAGCGGAAGGCGCCAGCAGCGTTGTCCCCTCTGGTACGAGATGGACGCCCACACGCCCGGTTTCGACCCACTCAATGAGATGAAGCGCCTGGGCCCGACGGAGCGGCTCGGTGAGAGCGGAGACGGCCGTCACCGGAAAGACAGCGGTCACTTCCAGTTCGGGGAGTTCCTTCAACCTGCCGGTACGCAGCGCGACCAATCGGTCGAGGTCGTCCGAGGTGGCGAGCGGATGCGCCGCCCGGAACACCCCCCGAGCCACCTCGGAGCACTGAAGCAGGCCGGGCACGAGCGCGGGAGCCACGATCGTCACCTGTCTTGCCGCTCTCTCTATGGCGTCAAGGTTCCTGGCCCACTCAGGCAATCCGTTGCCCGTGGTCACGGCACGCCAAGCCGCCAGCAGTGTCCCGTCTGCTTGTAGGGCTTCATCCAAGGCTTCAACGTTGTCCCGTTTTGGGAGGGAGCCACCCTTTTCCCAACGGTTCACGGATGAGTGCGCCGTCTGAGATCTCTTGGCCAACTGCAACTGGGTGAGACCTGCGACTTCACGCAATCGAGCGAGGGCTTCGGCGAAATCATTGGGGGCCACGTCTTCATTTTTACCCTCAAGACTCCAACCTCGCACAGCAAATCCCAAGTTTGATCGAAACCCTGTGAGATGCCTCTTGGAGTGCACACCATCGGACCATGACTCCTCGTAAAGACCCCGTAACAGACTCAGAAGAAATCGCGCTGTGTGCGCTGCTCTCCGCCTTGCGGCGACGCGGGCTCGCACCCTGGGAGAATCCCGACGACGGATCGGTGACCGTGGAGTTCGGCTACCGCCGGGTCACCGTCCACCTCACCGATGACGGCTGGGTGCGACACCTTCCCGAACGTCCCGGCTCCGCCGTCCGCTTGGCGGCCCAGGGCTGCGAGGAAGCCCTGGGCCGGCAACTGGCGCGGGAGCTCCTGGACCGGTTGCCATGACCGACCGGCACGCCACCACCACACCTCAGGAGCAGGCCGACTTCCTCTTCGACGAACTCTCCGCCGCGCTACGCCACATCCCTGACGACCCGGCCCAAGCACTCGACGCCCTGCGTGTCGCGGACCGGGCCTTCGACGCCCTCCACGCCTGGCTGCGCGCCGGTAAACCACTCCCCCAACCCTGGCGTGACAAAGCCAAGGCGCGACCTCCCGAAGAGGGACCGGGAGACACCGGCTGAGCACGGGCGCTCGGGTGAACACGGCGCCAACCTCCAGGTGGGACGGTGAAGCCCTCATGAACTGCAACTAAAATTGCCATCTCACACCTTGTCGCAAGAAAAATTGCTCGTAATGTGGGCGTCGTGAACCTACAGGAGCGAATGAACAGGTACCGCGACCGGCTGACCAAGTCGGATCGCGTCCTTCTCGACGAACTTCTCTCCAACCCGGCCGAGGCCCCGCTGTGGCGGGGCGGAGAGGTCGCCCAACGTGCGGGGGTCCACCCCGCCGCCGCCACCCGGCTGGCGCAACGGCTCGGGTACCAGGGCTACCTGGAACTACGCGAAGACCTGCGCGAAGCCCACGAAGCACACCTCAACGGTGCCGGCGACCGGTTCCGCGCGGAACTTCGAGAGCAGGGTCAGAGCAGTGTCCTGGACACACTCCTTGCCACCGAACTCGACTCCCTCGCCGCGGTCGCCCACCACGTGGACCAGGCACGGATCGACGAGGTCGCCGACCGCCTCGTCGGCGCGCGCGTGGTCTACCTCTTCGCCCGCGGCAACGCGGGGGTCCTGGCCGAGCTTCTCGATAGTCGGTTGCGACGGTTCGGGATGCACGCGGTCAACCTCCTCGGCCCCGGCCGGCAGGTCGCCGAGCGTGTCCTGGCGATGTCGGACTCCGACGTCGTGGTGTCGTTCGCGTTTCGTCGCGCTCCACGCAACCTCACGGATCTATACGCCCACGCCGCCGAGGTGGGGGCTCGTTCCGTGCTCGTCACGGACACCCTCCACACCCTCGACCCGGCTCCCACCACCGTGCTCTCGGCCCCGCGCGGGCATCAGGAGGGCTTCTCCTCCCTGAGCGTCCCGATGATGATCGCGAACGCCATCGTGCTCACCATCGCCCAGCGGCACCCGGAAACCATCCTGCCCGCCCTGGACCGACTGGACGACCTGCTCACAGCGTTCGACTGACACCTCGGTCCCCCCTTCCACACGACGGCCGGTTCGCACCGGTCTCGCTCCCCCATGCGCGAAAACCGACACAAAGGACTGTCATGCGCTCCTCGAAACTGCTCACCACCTCCATCGCCCTCCCACTCGTCGTGACGCTCGCCGCCTGCGGTGGCGGCACTCCCCAGACCCCCGACGCCGACGCGGCCGCCCAATCCCACGAACTCGACGACGCCACCCATGAGGAACTCGTCGAACTGGCCGAGGAGGAGGGAGAGGTCACCGTCTACTCCTTCACCTCACGCATCACCTCGGTCGAGGAGGCCTTCGAGGCGGAGTACCCCGGCATCGACTTCGTCGGCCACGACATCTCCTCCTCCGAGCAGATCACCCGGTTGCAGTCCGAGGCACAGGCCGGAACCCCATCGGCGGACGTCGCCTACATCTCCGACGCGCCGGTGGTCATCACCGAACTGCTCGCGAGCGGCATCCTGCGGAACCACGTGCCACAGCGCGTCGCGGACTCCGTGCCCGAGGAGTACCAGGAGCCGCTGCTGGCCAACCGACTCTCGACCAAGATCCTCATGTACAACGAGGAGGCCCACCCCGACGGCAGCCCGATCGAGAACCTGTGGCAGCTGACCGAGGACGAGTGGAACGGCAAGGTCGTCATGGTCGACCCCGGGGTGCGCGGCGACTACCTCGACCTCATGACGGAGATCGTCCGCCAGTCCGAGGAGATGGCCCAGGCCTACGAGGAGCTGAACGGGTCCGAGATCGAGCTCGACGACGACGTCGAGAACGCCGGACAGCAGTTCGTCAAGGACCTTTACGCCAACGGACTGGTCCTGGTCGACGACACGGACAACGTCAACGCCGCCGTGGGCCAGACCGGGCAGGAGGACCCGCCGGTCGGCATCACCTCCTACTCCGACCGCCGGGACAACGAGGAGGAGGGCTGGGCGCTCCAGGCCTCCCTGGACACCACTCCCTCGCTCGGCATCACCTTCCCCGCCTACATCGGCATGGTGCAGGACGCCGAGAACCCCGCCGCCGCACGCCTGGTCGCGGACTTCCTCATGGGCGACGACTCCGCGACCGGCGGCGCCGGCTACGAGCCCTTCTACGTCCCCGGTGACTACCCGGTCCGCACCGACATGGACCAGCCCGAGGACGCCGCCTCCCTCGACGAGCTCGGTGCCTGGGACATCGACCCCGAGGCGACCGCGGAGATCCGCTCGGACGTGGCGGACTTCCTGCTGACCCTGTGACCCCATAGCCCCGCCCCTCTCTCCATCTCCTCACCGCCCGAAAGGACCCGATGTCAACGGCACCCGCTCCCCGCCGCACCACGGTCGGCCGTACGGTGGCCCGTGCGCGCACGGCGCTCACCCGGCCGACCGTGGTGCTGGGGGCCGGCACCCTGCTCGTCCTCCTGGTCCTGGTGATGGCACCGCTCATCGGGCTGGTCAACACGACCTTGCAGAGCGATAACCGCCAGGCGTGGTCGGACGTGTTCGCCAGCCCGATGTCGCAGAACCTGCTGTGGCGGCCCATGGGCAACTCGATCCTCATGGGGGTCGCCACGGCCGTGGGCTCCACGGTGATCGGTGGATTCCTCGCCTGGGTCGTGGTGATGACCCGCGTCCCCGGGCGAAGGCTCCTTGGATTGCTGGCGATGATCCCCTTCGCGCTACCGAGCTTCGCGCTGGCGCTGGCGTGGGAGTCGGTCTTTCGCAACGACCTGGTGGGCGGATCCACCGGAATCCTCGTGAACCTGGGGATCTCCGTCCCGGACTGGTTGGCCTGGGGCCCGGTGCCGATCGCCGCGACCTTGACGGCCCACTACTTCTCACTGTCGTTCATGCTCATCGCGGCGGCGCTGGCCGGTGTCAACGGCGACCTCATGGAGGCCGCTGAGATGACGGGCGCCTCCACGCTGCGGGTGGCCAAGGACATCGCGTTGCCCGTGGTGGCCCCGGCGATGATCTCCGGCGCGCTGCTCGCGTTCGCCGAAGGGGTCTCCAACTTCGTCTCACCCGCCCTGCTGGGTCTGCCGGTCCGGTTCCACACGCTCTCGACCCGGTTGTACGGGGCGATCTCGACCGGTGACGTCTCACGCGGATACGTGTTGTCGATCGTGCTCATCCTCGTCGCGGCGCTGATCATGTACGCGTCGACCCGCGTCACCGGGGGTCGACGGAGCTTCGAGACGATCACCGGCAAGGGCGGCCGTCGACGGGGCGTCGAACTCGGGATCCTGGGGCGCCCCGTGGCCGGGCTCGCGTGGCTGCTGGTCACGTGCACCACGATCGTGCCCGGCATCGTGCTGGTGCTCAGTTCGCTGACCCGACACACGAACGACTTCACCTCCGGGCTGACCCTGCACTACTGGATCGGTGGTTCGGACCCCGCGCTCGCCCAGGGACAGCCGGGTGTGCTGAACAACCCGCAGATCCTTCAGGCCACCTGGAACACCGTCCTGCTCGGGGTGTGCGTGGCGATCGGCGCCGGTGTCCTCGGGCTGCTCATCTCCTATGTCATCACCCGGTCGAGCGGCCCGAAGTGGCTGGTGGGGACCTTGAACGTCACCTCGTTCGTGCCGTTCCTCATCCCGGGAATCGCGCTGGGCGCGGCGTTCATCGCGCAGTTCGGGGCGCCCATCGGCCCTCTTCCGAGCCTGTACGGAACGTTCGCGATCCTCGTGTTGGCCGGGATCGCGGCGACGATCCCGTTCTCGGTCCGGTCGGGCACCGCGGCCCTGAGCCAGGTCTCCAAGGACGTCGAGGAGTCCGCGGTGATGGCCGGCGCCGGTCTGTTCCGCAGGATCGGCGCCATCATCGCGCCGTTGACGGCCCGTGGTCTGTTCACCGGCGGGGTGCTCGTGTTCGTCCAGATGGTGCGCGACCTCTCCCTGGTCGTGCTGCTGGCGACCCCGGCGATGCCGGTCCTGGCCGTCCTCACCTACCAGTACTCCTCGGAGAACTTCACTCAATTGGCCAACGCGGTCACGGTCGTCATCGCGGTGATCTCGGTCGCGGCGACCATCATCGCCCGGCGTTTCGAAGGCGCCGCCCAGCCCTGGAACTCGAACTCATGACCTCAAGGACCGGCCTTCACCGGGTCGAAAGGACCGACATGCGACCCCGAGCCTCCTCGGCCTCCCTGACCATCACCGACCTGCGCAAGGACTTCGGCGACACCCCGGCCGTCGACGGCATATCGATCGACGTACCGGAGGGCTCGTTCCTGGTGCTGCTCGGGCCGTCCGGGTGCGGAAAGACGACGACTCTGCGGATGCTCGCGGGGTTGGAGGATCCCACCGGGGGTGAGATCCGCTTCGGCGACCGCGTCATCGCCCGCGGTGACGGAACCGAGATGGTGCCACCCGCCGAACGCGAGGCCGGTCTGGTCTTCCAGTCCTACGCGTTGTGGCCGCACAAGACCGTGTTCCAGAACGTCACCTGGCCGCTGACCGTGGCCAAGTGGTCGAAGGAGGCGCGGCGGGCCCGGGGCGAGGAGGTGTTGTCGTTGCTGTCGATCTCCGACCTGGCCGACCGGTATCCGGGAGAGATCAGTGGCGGTCAACAGCAGCGCGTGGCGATCGCCCGCATGATCGCCCCGCAGCCCAAGGTGTTGCTGTTCGACGAACCGTTGTCCAACCTCGACGCGAAACTTCGGGTGGACACCCGTGGCGAACTGATGCGCGTGCACAGGTCGACCGGTGCCACGAGCGTCTACGTCACGCACGACCAGGTCGAGGCGATGACCATGGCCACGCACATCGCGCTGATGAAGGACGGCCGGATCGAACAGTTCGGCACTCCGCGGGAACTGCTCGAATCACCGCGTACCGCGTTCACCGCCACGTTCATCGGCACCCCACCGGCGAACATCATCGATTGCGAGGTCGCCGGCGGGCGTCTGTCGGCGTTCGGCGTCGACTGCGGCGCCGCCCCCGCTTCGGTCCGGGGCGGGGCGCTCAAGGCGATGTACCGGGCGGGTTCGATCGAAATCGATCTTGGGGCGTCGGCTTCCGGATGTCTGGAGGCGACGTTCGCCGACCAGGTTCCGATGGCCGACAAGTGGGTCGTGGGCGTGGACCTTCTCGACGGTACGCGGGTGAGCGTCTCCCGCGACACACCGGTCGACCTGTTGCCCGGCGACGGGATCGGGCTGCGGCCACCGCAGGCTCCGGACGCCTACTTCGACGTCGATGGCGCCCTTCTGGACACCGAGGTGGTCCGATGACGCGACTGATCCTGGTCCGCCACGGCGAAACCGCGTGGAACGGACAGCGCCGTCTCCAAGGGCAGCAGGACATCGGCCTGTCGCAGGACGGGCGCCGGCAGGTCGCCGCGCTGGCGCGGACGGTCGCTCACCTGGCCCCCGGGTACGTCGTCACTTCGAGTCTGTGTCGCACGCGGGAGACCGCCGAGGTGCTCGGTGTCGAACCGGATGTGTGCGATCCCAGGCTCAACGAGGCCTACCTGGGCGACTGGGAGGGGCGGTACTCGGCGCAGATCAAGGAGGAGGACGCCGCAGAGTACACCGAGTGGCGGGCGGGGAGGTTCCACCCCCCGGGCGCCGAGAGCTTCGGCGAACTCACCGATCGGGTGGTCGCCGGGGTGGACGCCGCCGTGCGGCGGGCGAGGGAGGGTGACCATGGGACGCTCCTGGTCGTCACCCATGGCGGGCCGGTCCGGGCCTTCCTCGGGGCCGCCGTGGGACTGGACCCGAGTCGCACGGTGCCGAGCCATCCGGCGAGTCTGAGCATCGTCGACGTCGCTTCGGGTTTCGTCTCCCTCATCGAACCGGGGGCGGCCAAACTCCGGTTGTTCAACCACTCCCCCGCGATGTCACCGCTGGACCCGCCGGACTGACGGCCGTGCGAAGGTCGACGACCGGACCCGGTGGTCGACCACGCACGGCGCTCGGCCGGGGAACCCCGGCCGAGCGTCCGGCGAAGCGATCGGTGGGAACGGGATCCCTTCACGTCAGATGCAGTCGCCCCAGTTCCTGGGTGCATCGGGTGAGCGCGACATAGAGCCCGTTCCAGCCTCGCGGTTCAGCGACGATGCCCGGGGCGTCGATGAGCAGGGTGGCGTCCCATTCCAGGCCCTTGGCCTCGGTCGCGGAGAGAACCGATACGTCGGGTAGCGCCGCGCGCAAAGCCGGCACGCGTTCGAGGGGCGCGATGACACCGACCAGCCCTCCCGTCCATCGTTTCGACAGCTCCTCGACGACACGTGCCGCCTCGGCCACGAGATGGCCCTCTTCCACAGCGCGTTCCCAGGGCTCGACGCCTGAGGCCCGGACCGCGCGAGGCGGCTCGTTCCGGCTACCCGCGTTCTGGAGCACCGGCCCGGTGAGAGCCATGACCTCGAACGGAGTGCGGTAACAGATGGTCAATCGGGCCTCCGTCCACCTCTCGCCGAAGGCCGCACCGACCGCCTCCTCCCAGGTGGTGTGCCGGTGCGGCGCCTCGGCCTGGTCGATGTCGCCTACAGCGGTGATCGACCGCGAAGGGCATCGGCGCATCACCATCTGCCACTGCATCTCCGAGAGCTCCTGGGCTTCGTCGATGACGACGTGTCCGTAGACCCAGTCCCTGCGCGCCGCGGCACGATCGGTCAGAAACTCCCCCTGCTCACCGTTCGACCGAGCATCACCCAGCGAGTCGGCCAGGGCATCGAACAGGGGGATGTCGCTGCTCGCCCACTCCCGCGGTTCAGCGAGAACCATTCCTCTTTCGGTGTCGGTGAGCCCCGGCACCCATCGGCGCAAGAGCGCTTCGTCACCAAGGAGCCGACGTAGTTCCACCTTCGTATCGCGGGTCGGCCACCATTCCCGCAACGTCGCGGCCACGCCGGGGTCGGTGGCGATCCGGTCGTGCAGCCGCTCCAGGTCCTCCTCCGTGAGTTCCCCGTCGACATCGGTGCCGGTGGTGCCATTGCTCGCGGCACGATTGTCGGAGTGAGCGAATCCGGCGTCGAACCGATCGAGTATGTCCTCGAAGCCCTCCTCCATTCTCGCCAGTGTCTCTTCGTTGCGTTCGGCTATCGCATCGGTCAGAAGATGGTGGACCTGTTCGCTGAAGCCGGCGCGCGCCGCGTGGTAGGAGTGCCCCGAGGTAGCCGAGGCGAGGGCTCTGGCGACCCGTCGTTCATCGATCGTGTACCGCTCCCCCTCCCACTCCAGTTCGAGGTCGACGGGCCGCGGGACGAGCGTCGCGGAGTACTCGGAGAGTGCCTGTTGCCAGAGCGCCCGACCTTTGATCTCCGCGACTTCGCGCGACTCGGCACGCTCCACACCGATTCCCGGCACGAGGGTGTCGCAGGTCGCCGAGACGATGGCGGTCTCCCCGAGTGCCGGCAGCACCTGGGTGATGTAGTCCAGGAAACGCAGTGACGGTCCGAGAACCAGTACGCCCTGTGCGGCGAGCCGCGGATGGGTGAAGAGCAGGTACGCCACTCGGTGCAGTGCCACCACGGTCTTGCCGGTGCCCGGGCCGCCTTGGACGACCAGCGGCCCGCGGGGGTCGGCGCGGATCACATAGTCCTGCTCACGTTGCAGGGTGGCCGCGGCGGTGCCCATTCGGCCGGTGCGCCGCTCGTCGAGGGCTGCGAGCAGGGCGCCCTCACCGACCAGCTCGTTCGCACCCGACCCATCGAGTGGTTCGTCATCGACGCCGATCACCACGCACCCGTCGACGCGTACGTGGCGACGTCGGCCCTGGCCCTGGGGGTCGATCGGTGTCGCGGTGTAGAAGGCCCGTGCGGCCGGTGCACGCCAATCGATCACCAGGGGATCATCGTCGTCTCCGGCGCTGGAGATGCCGACCCGCCCCACATGCAGGACCGTCCGGTCGAGCGCGTCGAGTCGGCCGAAGATCAGACCCTGGTCGGCGCGCCGCAGCTCCTCGCGGTGGGCGGCCAACACGCGCATCCGGGCATGCCCGGTCGCGTCGCCCGCCGGGATCGCGAGTTCGGCGTCGAGGTGTTGGAGTAGCTCGTCGCGGCGGGCGAAGGCCTCGTCGAGGACCGACTGCTCCTCGGCCACGGCCGCCGCGTGCGCGGCGGAGTCTTCGTTCAGTGGTGTGGAGACACTGTCCAGGTGCACTCGCACTCCGTTCTCTATGCTTCACGATGATCGGAAAGAGCGAACCATCACGACGTCGTGGGATATCAGGGGCGTCCGCGAGGAGAGTCATACCTGAGTCGTGCTTGCCGGAAAGGACGACCCGGGGCGCTTATCGCCCATCGGGTTCGATGGGCGTCATGAACGCTAGGCCACATCTTCGATGTTAATGCAACCCGTCATCCGATGGCGCGGAAGTCCCTGACATCACAGTGACCGTCGATGGCATTATACCTATCTTGTGGTCACGGCCAGACGGTTGCGTGAGGCCCCGGTGTCTGTTAGCGAATACCGAATTCCGCATTCTCGATTGTCATCCCGAATTCCGAACCCGGTTTCCCAGAGTCTTCCCCTCGACCGAGGAGGAACAGGAATGCCGAAGGTGGTGTCCTGGCTCATCGGACGGTGGCCGTTCGCGTGTTCGGGGAATGACCACACCAGCGCGGTCGAGCATCCCCGAACGACCGCGAACCGGCTCGTGGCCACCAAGACCTGAGATTCGACCGGAGTCTCATCCCGCCTTCGTTCCGCGCGGGTCGGTCTCCGCACCTTCCTCGGGAAGACACGTCAACAGGTCGTCCGCGTTCGTTCGTGCTCCAACGATTCGAGCCACGATCCGGTCCTGGATCGAACGCGGAACCATCCGACTCAACACGTTCATCACTCGGGCACCGGACGGTGACAGCACGCAGAACGACCGGCGGGCACTCCTGCGGGAGCACCCCTCGCGGAGAGGGATGGACGAGGCGCTCAGACCCCGGATACGAGCGGGAAAAACGGATTCTGGGCGACACGCCCCATCACGGAGCGTGTCCGGCATGTACAGCACGTGCAGGATACGAGGAGGTACCCGAGGGAGGACACATGCCCGAGCACCGGCCATTGACCGTGCACATCGGCCACCATGAGCTGGTCATCCGGCGTCGCTACGAAGTCGTCAGCATCTGCAACGACATCCTGATCGCGGCGTGGTTCATCGCCGGGAGCATCATGTTCTTCTATTCGAGCATGATGGTCCCCGGGACCTGGTGCTTTCTCATCGGCAGCATCGAACTCCTGATCCGCCCGGCCATTCGACTCACCCGCCTGGTGCACATTCGGAGCATTCAGGGCCAAGGTGGATCCGGCGGCACGTCCTCGGAGACCGCGATGGACTTCTAGTGCCCCGGTCAGGACGCGAAAAGGCACAAGAGGGAGTAGGCGGTGAGGAAGCTCAGAACGAGGGCCGCCACGAGTACGAGCAGGTCCGGGCGAAATCGGGTTCTCTCGTGCGCCTCCCCTTCCACATCCCGGAGCCGAGAGCGGTCGAATTCGTTCTGGAGAAGGGTGCCCGGGGCGTGGCGAAGCCGGGGACCGGCCGATGTCCGCCATCGGTCAGCACCAGGGCGAGCCCTCCGGTGATGGCCGGCGTCAACAGGGCGGTGAAGGACATCAGAGACGTGAGGGTGGCGGCGTTGACCGTGCGGCATACCGGTTTCGTCCGCATCGTCGCCTACCGGTTCGCTTCTTTTCGCGAACGCCTAGTGTTCCGAGTCGTTGATTCGATGGGTAGATGGTGACGGTGACTCGGATTTCCGTGGCGGGGTGGTCGGGTGCTTGGCCGGGTCGAACTGTTCGGTGGCGATCAGGATCACCACGAACGCGAGCGGTACGATCCAACCGCTCCAGCCAAGGATCGTCGCTTGCGTGGTGTCGATGTGCTCGCCCGCCATGGCGAAGAGGAGGTAGCTGCCGCCGGCCCCGTTGAACGCGGCGTGGGCGAGGGCGGCGGGCCATACCGATCCTGATCGGAGCCGCAGCCAGCCGAAGACCGCACCGACCAGGACGCACATGATGACCATCGCGGTCAGGCCGAGCCGGCCCGGCGCGCCGGGGTAGTTGTACCCGAGCAGGATGAGCGGGGCGTGCCAAAGGCCCCAGATCACGCCGGAGACCAGCAGAGCCGGAAGAGTGCCTAGAGGCATCAGCTTGGGAAGCAGCCATCCCCGCCACCCGAGTTCCTCGCCCAGCGCTGGGATGAGGTTGATGAACGCCGCCAGGGGGAGTGTGGCGAGCTGGAGGGCGATGAGCGCGCCGATCGGGATCGGGGTTTCGGCCGCTCCCGATGTGCCCACTTGCTCGTCGAGGGACTGCTGGAAGGCGGAGAAGTTCGCGAAGTCGGCCGGGTAGACCCCCAGGAGCGCGCCGACTGGGAGCGCAACCAGGACGAGTGCGATGGGCACGAAGATCCCCAGGGCGGCGTAGCCGAGCAGCCTTGGAGCCGGCCTGAGCGGCCATAGTCCCAGCGTCCACGCCTTGTGCCGCGGTCGTTCCATGAAGAACACGACGATCAGGGCGGCGATCGTCGGTGTCATCATCGTCGCGACGGCGACGGCGGGGAACCAAGGGCTGGTGAGTCCATCGCCGAGCCAGAGCGGGAGCGCGAGCAACCAGGCGAGCGCGAACGACAAGATGGTGAACACGCTGATGGATCGCAGGTCGCGTCTGTTCATGCGGGGTCCGCCTCGGGCCTGGGCCGTCTTCGAGCCGACTGGAGGTTTCATGGTCACGACGTCTGCCTTTCGAGGATGTGCAGCCCGGCGATGGTGCGGTCGTCACGGAACGTGATCCGTGCGGTGTAGTCGCCCGCCTCGAACGAGATCGGCGTGTTCGTGACCGTCAATTCACCGGCCCGGGCGACCTCCGGTTCTCCCTGCCCCTCGAACGCTCCCGACAGGCCGACGATCTGCGCCCACGCGGCGGCGAGCGCGTCCTCTGAAAGTCCGTCGCGCATGGTCGGGTCGAACTGCTCGGTGACACGTGACCAGTGCCCGGAGGCGAGGTCTTCGATCACGGAAGCGACCAGTTCGACGGTGCCGGGGAGCGGGGTGTTGTTCATGGGTTGTCCTGTTCTGGGGTCGATGGGTTTGCCGTAGCGCTGAAACGCCGCTTGCCTGCTCACGCCGAGGGCGTCGCCGATCACCTGCCACGTAGCGCCGTTCTGGCGTGCTTGCTCCACGACCGCGCGCACAACGTCCTCGGCTGCCGTTTGCATGCTCACGGCGTGCCCGATCGGGTTGGCCCAGTCGTTGGTGGCGGTCAGGACGCGTGACGCGAGGAGGGCGTCCGTGTGGGATTTCAAAGCCCGCAGCGCTTCTGTTAACTTCTCTTGCATGCGTAAAGCATAAGTTGACACGTAGGGCTCTTGTCAAGCCAGCGAGCGCAACGGTGTGGCGCGACGGGGGCGCGGAGGCATCCTCAGGGGCGTCGTCGAAGTCGGTCGCGGAGGCGGTGGACTACGCGGCGGAGTTCGGTACCTCCGCGGAGAGCGCGATGGACTTCTGGTGCTGCTGTCAGGACGCGAAGAGGTACTCGATAGCCTGGGCGGAGAGGAAGCTCAAAACCAGGGTCGCCACGAGTACGAGCAGGTCCGGCCGGAACCGAGTCGTCTCGTGCGCCTCCCCTTCCACGTCCCGAAGCCGAGAGCGGTCGAGTTCCTCCTGAAGTCGATCCCCCGGGGCGTGGTGGAGCCGGTAGCGCCGCATTTCCCCATAGGGCGAGGGGTCGAATCCGGGAATCGGCCGATGTCCGCCATCGGTCAGCACCAGGGCGAGCCCTCCGGTGATGGTCACGAAGTCGACCAGGTGGAAGGGCACGAAGCGGTCGACGAACATGCCCCGCAACTCGAATCCTGTGTCGGTGATCAACACTTGACGGGTGGCCACCTTGAAGGTGAGCCACAGGACGACGGCCAGGGCGAGCGATCCCCATAGGTGGATTCGCAGGAGTGTGTCCGAGGAATTGACACCGCTCTTGGTCGACATCACGAAGATGACCAGCATCAAAAGAACGATAAAGGACATCAAAGACGTGAGGGTGACGGCGTTGACCGTGTGGCGTACCGGATTCGTCTGCATCGTCGCCCATCTGTTCGATTCTTTTCGCGAGAGCCTAGCGAGAACGGGACCGGTGCGTCCCTCGGGCCCCTGGGAACCACGTAGGACGCACCGGCCGCTTCACCTCAACGCTGCGCGGTCGGCCGCACCACGATCTCGTTGACGTCGACCTCTTCTGGCTGCTCGATGGCGAAGGCGATGGCGCGGGCGATCGCCGCCGCCGGGATCGTGTTGGCCCGATAGGCGACCATCGCCTCGCGTGCGGTGCGGTCGGTGATCGTCTCCGCGAGTTCGGACTCGACCACGCCGGGCGTGATCGTCGATACGCGCAGCCAGGGTTCGCTCTCCAGGCGCAACCCCTCGGTGATCGCCCAGGCGGCGGACTTGGTGGCGCAGTAGACGGCCGCCGTGGGCGACACCTCGTGGGACCCGACCGAGGCGATCGTCACGACGTGGCCGCCGCGTTGGGCCTCGAACACGGGGAGTACCGCGGCCATGCCGTGCAGCAGTCCACGCACGTTGACGTCGAGCATGCGAGTCCACTCGTCCGTCTTGAGCGCGGCAAGCGGCGACAACGGCATGACGCCAGCGTTGTTGACGAGTACGTCCACGCGCCCGTGCTCGGTGACGGCGCGGTCGACGAAGGCGCGCACGTCGTCGGCGTCGGTCACGTCGAGGGGGTGGGCGTGGGCCCGCCCTCCGATCTCTTCGATGCGCTCGACCAGCGACCGCAGCCGGTCGATTCGGCGCGCTCCCAGCACCACGACGCAACCCCGCTCGGCCAGGTGCAGCGCGGTCGCCTCTCCGATGCCGCTGGAGGCTCCGGTGATGAGTACGACCTTGTCCGACATCTCCTTCATCAGGCGTTCTCCTCTTCGGCGCGACGGGTGAGCACCATGCCGGCGTGGTGCAGGGTGTTCGCTTCGACGAAGTCGCCGTCGGCGCTGAAACCGGTGTCGTCGACGTAGTCGATGTGCGTGCCGGTCACCGTGTACCGGCCGGTGTAGGCGCGTTCCCGGCTGCCTCGGGCCTCGACGTAGCGTCCCTCCGGCAACAGTTCGTGTCGGATGTGGCCGTCGGCGGTGACCCACAGGCCGACGTAGGGATGGTCTGTCATCGCGTTGCTCATCCTCTGGGCGGGAGTCCTTCTTCTGTCGGAACACCACCCTGTGCGCGCTCGGCCGACCGGACCAGGCCGGTGCGAGCCTGGGTGCACCGCACCCTCCCTCCCGGGCCCGGCGCGGGGTAGCTTTCGGCCATGACCACACCTGCCCTGGCCCGGTTCCTGCGGGCCCGCCGTGACGCGACCGCGCCGGAGAGCGTGGGATTGCGCGGTAACGCCCGGCGTCGGGTTCCCGGACTGCGCCGGGAGGAGGTCGCGATGCTCGCCGACGTGAGCGTGGACTACTACGTCCGGCTCGAACAGGGGCGTGAGACCGGTCCGTCGGCGCAGGTCCTGGACGCTCTCGCCGACGCGCTCGCCCTGGACGACGACGGGCGCGAGCACCTCTACCGCCTGGCCGGCCTGGCGCCCCGTCCACGCGCCGATCTCGGTGCGCGGCGGGTGGACCCGCACCTGTTGCGGCTGATGGACTCGTGGCCGGACACCCCCGTGCTCATCACCAACGCGGCCTACGACGTTCTCGCGCACAACGTGCTCGGCGAGGCCCTCTACCTCGGCTTTCCCGTCGGCCGCAACCTGGTGGAGCACGTGTTCCTCGCCCCGGACGCCCGCGAGTTCCACGCCGACTGGTGGCTCGCGGCGCGCAACTCGGTGGCCGCGCTCCGGTTGGCGCAGGGGCGGGCGCCGGAGCATCCGCGTATTCGTTCGCTCGTCGACGGTCTCCTCGGGGCGAGCCCGGAGTTCGCGCGGTTCTGGGAACACAACCAGGCCCGTGGCAAACGCATGGAGGTCAAGGGTTTCGTGCATCCACTGGTCGGTGAGCTGACGCTTCGGGTGCACACCTTCGACGTCGCCGAGACGCCGGGCCAACAGCTGCTCTGTTACCAGGCGGAGCCGGCGAGCCGTAGCGCCGAGGCCCTCGCGCTGCTCGGTGCTCTGTCCGCCAAGACGTACACGCCCTAGGTCGGGGCGGTCACGCGCCGACGTTCGAGTTCGGCGTTGACCACGGCCCCCAACAGCACGATCATCGAGGACAACCACAGCCACAGCATCAGTACGATCACCCCGGCGAGTGTGCCGTAGGTCGCGCCGAAGTGGCCGAACCGCTGCACGGCGAAGGTGAACACCCAGGAGCCCGCGACCCACAACACCGTCGCGATGAACACGCCCGGGGTGAGCCGGCGGCCCGAGGGTGACTCGCGGTGGGGCGCGATCCGGTAGACGACGGCCAGGCCCATGACGGTCACGCACCCGAGCACGATCCACTGGCCGACGATGACCAGGAGTGCGGCGATCCGGTTCAGGCCGACCTGGTCCAGCAGTACCGGGATGACGACCATCGAACCGGCACCGACGCACAGGAAGGCGCCCACGCCCAGGGCCAACGACAGGGCGATGCCGCGCTTGACGAGGTAGTTGCGCCTGTCCACGACGTCGTAGGCGGCGTTGCAGCCCTGCATCAGCCCGTACATGCCGCCGGAGGCACTCCAGGTCGCCAGGAGGACGGAGCCGCCGAACGCGAACCCGAGGGTCCCGGTGTCGGTCGCGATGATGGTGCGGAGCTGGTCCTCGATCAGCTCCCGTGCGGCTTTGGGGACGGCGTGCAGCCAGGTGCCGATCTGGTCGGTGAGGTCGTCCGGGTCGGCGAGGATTCCGAAGACGCTGACCACGGCGATGAGGGCGGGGAACAGCGCGAGGAGCGCCCGGAACGCCATTCCCGCGGCGAGCAGGCTGAACTGGCTCTCCTTCAGGTCCCGCCAGACCCGTGCGGCGACGGCGCGCAGGTCCGCTTTGGAAAGCAAGGCCGGTCGCCACGCGACGGCACCCGACGCGCGGCGCGCTCCTTCGCTCCGACCCCGCTCTTCCGACATCCGCCCTCCCTGGCCCTGGGCCCCTCATTGTCGGCGACAAGAGGGCGAGAACCACGTGACCCGGCCGAGGCCCGGAATTCCGATGATCTTGCTCGTAGCGCCATGTTGGGCGCCCAAATGGGCGCTACGAGCAAGATCATCGCCAGGGAGAGGGCCGGTTATCCACAGTTCGGAAGAACGGGCTGGCGTCCTTCGCGCCGTCGACACACCGTGGTGTCATGAGCTCCACCTCTCCCGGGCCCAGAGCCGGGAATCGTCATGTCATCGCGTCCGTGCGCGACGTGCCGGCGGACGGCACGTACACCGCCGTGCTCGGGATCGCGGCACGTCAGTACGGACTCCTCACATGGGAGCAGGCCCTCAGAACCGGGCTCACCTGGAGCGACATCCGTAGATTCCTACGGGCCGGGCAGTGGGGGCACCCCCTCCCCCGGGTGTATTCCGTCCGTGCCCTACTCAGCGTCGACGACCCCGAACAGCACCTTCGCACGAAGGTCATGGCGGCCCAGTTGGCTTTGGGTCCCGCTTCCTTCGCGGGCGCCGAAACCGCCGCCCACTTGTGGCGGATGCAAGGGCTACCGCGCTGGGATGGCGAGACCGTCCACATGGTCCTCCCGGCTCTGGGCGCGCAACGGCACATCCGTGGCATCGTCCTCCACACCTGGGACACACTGCCCGATGAGGTCACCGGCATCGATGAGGTTCTGCGCTTGACGACCCCCGGAAGGACCCTGCGTGACACCCTTTTGCGCGTCGGCCGGGATACCGCCGTCTGCCTCATGGACTCGGTTCTCAACCAGAGGCTCGTGGGCGAGGAGGAGTTCGAGCACTTGGAATCGGCCAATCGCGGGCGCAGGGGGTGTGTACGGGTCCGTCCGTGGTGGCACCTGGCCGATGGTCGTTCACAGAGCCCGCTGGAGACCAGAATTCGTCTGATCTGCACCGATGGTGGTCTCCCTCCCACCGAACTGCAACGTCCCTTCTACGACGCCGGAGGAAGTCTCATCGGCGTGGTCGATTTCTGGTGGGAAGGCTTGCGAGTGATCGGAGAAGCGGACGGGATCGGCCCGCACAGTCTGCCCGAGGTCCTCGCCCGAGACCGAGTCAGGCAGAACGGTTTGCAGGCCTGGCACCCGGGGACTCGACTCGTACGCTTCACCTGGCAGGACCTCAAGCGTCCCCAGTACGTCTTGGCGACCCTCATCAAAGCCGGGGCCACTTCCTCACCCTGACGATCTTGCTCGCAGCGCCATGTTGGGCGCCCAAATGGGCGCTGCGAGCAAGATCATCGCTGGGTTCAGCGGGCAGGGAGGATCTTGCCGGTGACCTCGCCGAAGTCCACCCTGGTTCCGTCGGGGCCCGGGGCGGTGGCGGTGATGGTGACCTCGTCACCGTCCTCCAGGAACGCGCGTTCGGTGCCGTCGGGCAGCTTGATGGGCTCCTTGCCGGACCAGGTCAGTTCCAGGAGGCAACCACGCTGTTCCACCTCGGGGCCGCTGACGGTACCGGAGGCGTACACGTCGCCGGTGCGCAACGAAGCCCCGTTGACGGTCATGTGCGCCAACTGTTGGGCGGCGGTCCAGTACATCTGGGAGAAGGGCGGGTTGGACACCACGTGTCCGTTGAGCCGCACCTCCAGGCGCAGGTCCAAGCCCCACGACCGCTCGCCCTTCAGGTAGGGCAGCGGCTCCGGGTCCTGGGCGGGCTGTTCCACGCGGGCCGACTCCAGGGCGGCGACCGGCACGATCCACGGCGAGATGGACGTGGCGAACGACTTGCCCAGGAACGGGCCCAACGGCACGTACTCCCAGGCCTGGAGGTCGCGCGAGGACCAGTCGTTGAGCAGGAACACCCCGAACACGTGGTCGGCGAAGTCGTCCACCGGCACCCGTTCGCCCATGGCGCTGGGTGTGCCGACGACGAATCCGACCTCGGCCTCGATGTCCAGGCGCGCGGAGGGACCGAACACCGGGACGGGTTCGGTGGGCGGTTTGCGCTGGCCGGTGGGGCGCACGATGTCGGTGCCCGAGACCACGATGGTGCCCGAACGGCCGTGGTAGCCGATGGGCAGGTGCTTCCAGTTGGGAGTCAGTGGCTCCTGCTCGGGCCGGAAGATGCGACCGACGTTGGTGGCGTGGTGCTCGGAGGCGTAGAAGTCCACGTAGTCGCCGACGGTGAACGGCAGGTGCAGCGTCACCGCGGCGCGGTCCACCAGGTGGGGGCGCACGACCTGCTCGTGGACGGGGTCGGTGAGCCAGGTGGTCAGGCTCTGGCGCACCTGGTCCCACACCGGCCGACCGGCGGCCATCAGGGCGTCCAGGTTCGGGCCGCTCACCGCCTCGGCGAACGGTGCCCCCTGGGCGCGGGCCACCGCGCCCAGGTCCAGCACGTACTCGCCCACGGCCACGCCCACGCGGGGGCGCGCGCCGTCGACGGTGTACACCCCATAGGGCAGGGTCGCCGGGCCGAACTGCGCGTCGGGGGCGATGTCGAGCCAACTGTCGGGCATGGAACTCGCTTTCCGGGTCGTTAGAGGGCCCCGAGGACGGTGAGGTCCTCCAGGGGGTCGATGATGCTGCACGTGCCGAAAGAACGGAACCGGGCTCTGATCTCGGCCTGTTCGAGGTCGGACAGGGCGGCGATACGGGCGGCCAGTGCGCGACCGTCCCGGTCGGCCAGGGCCGCTTCGGCGTCGGCCGCCGACCCCGCGTTCAGCAGGGTATGGGTGGCCAGCAGGACGTTGAGGAATCCGTGCTGTTCGAAGCCCTCGTCGGTGGTGTGGCGGACGGCGTGGTGCAGTCCGGCCGTGCACTTGAACGGGACCCCGGCGGTGATGGCCGCCCAGAGCAGGTCGGCCAGTTCGGCCTCGGTGGGATGGGCCTCGGCCTTCACCCCGCCGGTGCGGAACTTGGCGTTGGCGCCGGTGCCGGCCAGGGCGGCGATGTCGGCGCCCGCCTTCACTCCTCGGGCCACCTCGACGTAGCCGACCGCGCCGCCCGGCAGTGCCTTGGTGAGCGCGGTGGCGGTGTCGGAGGCCTCGCCCGGTGCGGCGGCGACCTCCATGCCGACCAGGTTCAGGACCGGGTCGACGCCGAGCGAGTCGAGGGCGCCGGGTACGTCGTCGGCGCCACCGGGGACGGTGATGACCACGTCCAGCGGTTCGGACGCTGGTTCCTCGCAGGCCAGGACGGCGCGCAGTTCACCCACGCGACCGCCCGAGACCAGGAAGGGACCCACGTAGCGGGCACGCCCGGACGCGCGGTGCTCCCGGTGCGCGGGCAGGGCCTGGCCCATGGGCGCGTTGCCGGGTGGGAACAGCGCGGCGTCGTCGAACAGGCCTCGGTAGAGGACGTCACCCATGCCTTCTCCCGTCACTTGTCCCGCCGGCCCTTGGACCAGGTCCAGGCGTAGACGCCGTCGTCGACGGCGACGCCGCCCTCGCCCAGGTCCAGGGGTCGGAAGGTGTCGACCATGACGGCGAGTTCGTCGAAGGCCTGCACGCCGACGCTGCGCTCGTAGGCGCCGGGCTGGGGGCCGTGGGAGTGCCCGCCCGGGTGCAGGGAGATGGAGCCCTGCCCGATGCCGGACCCCTTGCGGGCCTCGTAGTCGCCGCCGCAGTAGAACATGACCTCGTCGGAGTCGACGTTGGAGTGGTAGTAGGGCACCGGAATGGAAGCGGGGTGGTAGTCGACCTTGCGGGGCACGAAGTTGCAGATGACGAAGTTGTTGCCCTCGAAGACCTGGTGGACGGGCGGCGGCTGGTGGACGCGGCCGGTGATGGGTTGGAAGTCCTCGACGTTGAACGCGTACGGGTACAGGCAGCCGTCCCAACCCACGACGTCGAAGGGGTGGGTGGGGTAGGTGTAGACGGTGCCGGAGATGCCGCCGGGGCCGTCGCCTCGGTGCTTGATGAGCACGTCGACGTTCTCGCCCTCGGCCAGCAGTGGTCCCTGGGGGCCGCGCAGGTCGCGTTCGCAGTAGGGCGAGTGCTCCAGGAACTGGCCGTAGCGGGACAGGTAACGCTTGGGCGGGGCGATGTGGCTGTTGGCCTCGATGGCGTAGGCGCGCAGCGGTTCGTCGCCGGTGGGCACCCAGCGGTGGGTGGTGGCCCGGGGCAGGATGACGTAGTCGCCGCGGCCCACCTCCAGCACACCGAAGACGGTCTCCACGCGGGCGGTGCCGGATTCGACGTAGACGCACTCGTCGCCGATGCCGTTGCGGTACAGGCGCGAGGGCGCCCCCGCCACGACGTAGGAGATGCGCACGTCGTCGTTGCCCATGACCAGGCGGCGGGACTCCACGACGTCGGCGGCCTTCCACTCCTGGCCCTGGAAGAGGTCGTGGAGCTTGAGGTGGCGAGGGATCATCGGGGCGTTGCGCTTGCGGGACTGGTCGGGGACCTCCCACTCGGCGGCGTCGACGATGGCCGACGGGATAGCCCGGTGGTAGAGCAGGGAGGAGTCGGCGGAGAAGCCCTCCTCCCCCATGAGCTCCTCGTAGTACAGGCCGCCGTCGGGGTTGTGGTGCTGGGTGTGACGGGTGCGGGGCACCTCGCCGACCTGGCGGTAGTGGGCCATCGTCGTCCTCCTGGAGTTCGTGGGTCTGCTGGTGGGATGCCCGGGCGGGCGGTGTCCTACGTCAGGGCGGTGGACCACGCGGGCGCGGTCTCGGTGACGGCCCGGCCCAGGGCCGTGCCTACGGCGGCGCGCACGGCGTCGGTGTCGGTGCCGGCGACGACCGCGGCGACGTGGGCGTCGGGGCGGATCAGCCACACCTGCCCGGGCTCGGGGGTCAGGGCCTGGCACAGGGCACCGGTGGGATCGACGTCGACCAGGTGGTGGGTGGCGACCGGGGCGGGGGTGGCCCGGGAGGCGATGGTGTGCACGGCGGCGCGCAGGGTCTCGGCGTCGGTTCCCTCGGGGGCGGGGCCCAGCAGCAGGGTGAGGCCTTCGCGCAGCAGGGGTCGCAGTCGGATGAGGTCGGGTCGCTCGGCCAGGGCCAGCGGCACGTCGGGCAGGATCACGCCGGGGCAGGGCGTGGGCGCCTGACCGCGCGGGGGTCGACCGCCGAAGGGCCGTTCGGGGCAGGGTGTGGTGAGGGTCGAGTCGCAGTACCAGAACGGTTCGGCCAGGCGCCCGGAGTCGACCTTCGGGTGGACGTCGGGGTCGGTGAGGGCGCGCTGGAGCACTTCCAGGCGCATCCGGTGATCGGCCTCGTCGTGGGGGACGAGGAAGCGCATGGTGGCGCTGGTGATGTCGGCGTTCTCCAGGGCGGCGGCGTGACGTTCGGTGTGGTAGCTCTCCAGGAGCGTCTCGTCGGCCCACCCGTGGCGGACGTAGGCGATCTTCCAGGCGGCGTTCTCGACGTCCTGGACCCCGGAGTTGAGGCCGCGGGCGCCGAACGGGGCGACCAGGTGGGCGTTGTCCCCGGCGAGCAGGACCCGGCCTCGGCGCATGCGGTCGGCCACCCGGGTGTGGAAGCGGTACACCGAGTGCCACACGATCTCGTAGGGGGTCTCGCCCACGATCTGGCGGATGCGGGCGTCGAGGCGGCCGCTGGACTCCTCGGTCTCCAGGTCGAAGTCGGCGGGGACCTGCCAATCGATGCGGAACACCGAGTCGGGACAGGGGTGGATGAGGACCTGTCGGCCGGGGTTCCACTCGGGGTCGAAGTAGAAGCGGCGTTCGCGTTCCCAGTCGCCCAGGTCGGCGCGGATGTCGCAGATGAGGAAGCGGTCGTCGAAGCTGGTGCCGGTGAAGTCCACGCCCAGTGCCTCGCGGACGACGCCGCCGTGGGCGCCCAGGCAGGAGATCGCGTGGGAGCCGCGCAGGCGGACGGGTCCGTGCGGGGTGGCGCACTCGACGTTGACACCGTGTTCGTCCTGGTCCAGGCCGGTGACCTCGTGGTTCCAGCCGATGACGATCCCGGCCTCGGCGAGGAGGTCGTCGAGGACCTCCTCGGTGCGGGACTGGGAGAGGTTGACGAAGGAGGGCAGGGAGGAGGCTCCCGGGTCGGGCAGGCGCACGCTGAACAGTTCGTGGCCCTGGTAGAAGGTGCGAGCGGTGTTCCAGGTCAGGCCTTCTTCGGCGATGATGCCGCCGCCGAGCCATTCCCACACGTCCAGGACGTCGCGTTGCTGGCAGATGGCCTTGGAACCGACCGCGTCGCGCCCGGGGCGGGCGTCGACGATCCGTACGGGGACCCCGCGTCGGGCGAGCAGTAGGGCCGCGGTCTGTCCGACCGGTCCCGCGCCGAGCACCAGGACGGGGTCGGTGGTGGGGTCCGCGGGTGGTCGGGGCGCCGGGGGGTGCGGCATGGTGGGCTCCGTATCTCGGGGCGCCCCGTACGGGCGCGGTGGATGGTGGAGAGGGAGGGTCAGTCCTGCAACTGATCCCAGACCTGGCGGTCGCGCTCCGCGGTCCAGATGACGGGTCGTTCGATGCCGGAGAACTCGTCCCACAGGCGCGAGACGTCGAAGGGCAGGCAGTGCTCGAAGATGGGCCAGTGGCCGTAGTCGTCGACCAGCGCGACGTGGGTGGCGGTGAAGGCCTCCTTGAGGGTGCCGCCGCGTTCGTGGACGGCGCCGACCTCGCGGATCATCACGTCGAGGAAGTTGCGGGTCTGTTCGATGGCGGCGTCCACCTCGGCGCGGCCGCGGCTGACGGCGCCGCGTCCGCCGACGAGCATCTCGGCCTGGAGGGCCTTGACGTTGTCGAGGGTGGCGCCGGCCCAGTCCTTGTGGAAGGCGTCGCCGGTGTAGAGGGCGGCCTGGGCCTCGACGAGGTCGCCGGCGAAGAGGATCTTCTGTTCGGGCAGCCAGGCGACGATGTCGCCCTCGGTGTGGCCGCGTCCGAAGTACTGCAGGACGAGTTCGCCGCGGTCGCCGCCCAGGTCGATGGTGGTGCGGTCGGCGAAGGTCTGGGTGGGCCAGGTCAGGCCGGGCACGGAGTCGGCGTCCTTGGCCAGGCGCGGCATGCGGCCGAACTCGCTGTCCCAGTCCTCCTTGCCGCGTTCGCGGATGAGTTCGTGGGTCTTCTCGTGGGTGAGGATGATGGTGGCGTCGAAGGCGCTGGCGCCCAGGACGCGGACCGCGTGGTAGTGCGAGAGCACCAGGTAGCGGACGGGCTTGTCGGTGTGCTCGCGCAGTTTGGCGAGCCATTCCCCGGCGGCGGTGGGGGTGGCCAGTGCCTCGAAGGCCACGACGAAGTCCTCGCCCTCGATGGCGCCCACGTTGGGGTCGCCCTCCGCGGTGAGGGCGTAGACGCCGTCGGCCAGGACTTCGAGGGTCTGTTCCTTGGCCTGGGTGTCGGCGGAGGAGGCGAACGGCTTGGCTGCCATGGTCGAAGGGCCCTTCACTCGTCGCGGACGGCTCGAACCGCCCAAATGATCAAATGTTTGATGAATCTGACCATAACGTGTCGCGCACCACAGCACCATGGGTCCCAGACCCCAAGCATCGGTGACGCGGCTCACAGAAGCAGGCTACTCCTTCGCCCTTCGAGCGCCGATCCACGACGTGCCCGCCACCGCGACCGAGAACGACCCGACGAAGGGCCGAGTTATAGGCTGGCCGTCGTGACTCACAACACCGCACCCCCCGACGAGCTCACCTTCTGGTCATTCGTGGACTACGCGGTGCACAAGGCCGAACGCGAGCTTCCCTCCGTCAACGCCGAGGCCATGCGCATGATCCTCACCCTCAACCGGGCGACGAGCATGGTCGTCTACGACCTGGAGTCCTCGGTACACCGCCCACGGGGTTGGACCTGGCCGGGCTTTCGTGTGCTCTTCGCGCTCTGGCTCGCCGGACCCATGGAGGCCAAGACCACCGCCCAGATCTCCGGCATGAGCCGCGCTGCTCTGTCCGCCCTGCTCAACACCCTGGAACGGGACGGACTGCTCTCCCGCGAACGCGCCACCCACGACCGGCGCGCGCTCCAGCTCAGCCTGACCGAGGCCGGCTACGGGGCGATCCTGGGCGTGTTCCGCGCGCACAACCGCCGCGAGAGCGCCTGGGCCGAGGCCCTCGAACCCGAGGAACGCCGCGAACTGGTCCGCCTGCTCAACAAACTCATGGCCGGCTCCACCGACGCACAGGCCAAGTTCCGCAACTGACCGGGCCGGCCCGACCGAGAAGGGGCCACTCCCGACCGGATCGGCCCTTGAAGCGCTCCCCTTGCCCTGTGACCATGCCTCCCATGGACCAGACGGCACAGCGCCTGCAAGAGGCGCAACGGGAGTTCTCCGCGCACGGCACCTACGTCAACACCGCCACCCACGGCCTGACGCCCCACCCGGCGAGTCGGGCCCTCCAAGAGCACATCCACGAGGTGGCCACGGGGCGGTTCTCCGCCGGTGCCCAGGACCCGGGCATCGAACGCGCCCGCGCCGCCTACGCCCGCCTGACCGGACTCACCCCGGACCGCGTGGCCATCGGCACGCACACCTCCCAGTTCACCGGAACGGTCGCCGCGAGCCTGCCCGCCGGGTCCGAGGTCCTGGTCGCCGAGAACGAGTTCAGCTCCACCGTGCACCCGTTCTCCGTCCGCTCCGAACTACGGGTGCGCGAGGTACCCCTGGACCGACTGCCCGACGAGGTGCGCCCCGACACCGCGCTGGTGGCGGTCTCGGCGGTCCAGTCCGCCGACGGTGCCCTGGCCCCGCTGGACGATCTCGTCGTGGCCTGCGCCGACCACGGCGCCCGGACCCTGGTGGACACCACCCAGTCCACGGGTTGGCTGCCCAGCGACGACGATCGGTTCGACTACGTGGTGTGCAGCGCCTACAAGTGGCTGTTGGGCACCCGGGGTTCGGCGTTCCTGTCCGGGACCACCGAGGCGCTGAGCGAACTGCGACCCCTGGCCGCCAACTGGTACTCGGCCGTGGATCAGTGGGACTCGCTGTACGGGGCCGCGATCGAACACGGCACCGAGGCGAACCGCCTGGACATGGCACCGGTGTGGCCGGCGTTCGTCTCCCTGGAACACTCCCTGGCCCTGATCGAACGGGTGGGAGTGCCGGCCATCCACGAGCACGACGTCGCCCTGGCCGACCGGTTCCGCGCCGAGGCGGGTCTGGAAGGCAAGGGATCGGCGATCGTTTCGCTGCCCGCGCCGGAGGGCGCGGCCGAGCGTCTGGCCGAGGCGGGTATCGCGGCGGCCGTGCGCGATGGCCGACTGCGGGTGGCGTTCCACCTGTACAACACCGATACCGACGTGGACCGCCTGTTGGAGGTCCTGGCCGACCCGCGCTGAGGCCGGCGGCACCGGCCGGGAACCGTCAGGGCTCCCAGACGGCGCCCTCGGGCAGGGGATGTTCCAGGGCGCGCATCCGCCGCAACACCCGCAGCAGGCGGGCGGCGGCCGGCCCCAGGGTCCGGTGTTCGGGTACGACCACGCTGATGCGGCGTTCGGTCACCGGACCCTGGAGCGGCACCCGCGCGTGTTCGGCGAAGCCCATCAACGGCAGGGTGAGCGCGGGCAGGGCCGAGACCCCGATTCCCGCGCCGATCAGACCGCCCACGGTGGAGATGTTGCCGGCCTGGATCAGGTGCGGCTCGTCCACGCCCGAGTCGCGTAGGGCGTCCTCCACGACCCTGCGGACACTGGAGTCCCCACCGGTGACGACGAAGGGCTCGGCGGCCAGTTCGGCCCAGGTGGTCTCGTCCCGCTCCGCGAGGTGGTGCCCCGGTGGCAGGACCGCCAGGAAGCGGTCACGGACCAGGGCCGAGGCGTGGAGTCCCGGACGGAGCCGGCCCACGGCCACCAACGCCAGGTCGCTCTCGCCCGCCTCCAACCGGTCCAGGGCCGACTCGGCCATGCCGTCAAGGACGTGCACGTCGACCTCGGGGGCCTCCTCGCGCAGGCGCACGATCGCCGGGGGCAACAGGGTGGCCGCCAGGGAGGGCAGGGTCGACACGGTGACCGTGCCGCGATCACCTCGCAGGTAGCGTTCCAGGCCGTTCATCTCCGCCCGGTGCCGGGAGAGCAGGCGTTCGGCCACCGCGAGCACCTCCTCGCCCTCGGGGGTGCAGCGCACCCTGCGGGTGGTGCGCTCCAGCAGGGACACGCCCAGGCTCCGCTCCATCGACTTCACGGTGCGGCTCAGGGAGGACTGGGCGACGTGGAGCCGTTCGGCGGCCTCGGTGAAACTCCCGCGACGGGCGACGGTCGCGAAGACCTCCAACTGCCTCAGCGTTAGATCCATGCTCTCAGAGCATAGGTCAATGCCCGATCGATGCTGGACAGGCAAGGACGACCAGGGCGAACATGGCGCGTGTGGCCCGCGCCACAACCCCCTGGAAGCCGAGGAGCCGACCGCATGTTGACCGTCATGGGATTCGCGACCATCGCCGTGGTGCTCGCGCTGTTGTTGTCCAACCGCGTGGGCGCGGTGGTCGCCCTGATCGGGGTACCCGTCGCCGCGGCGTTCCTGATGGGTTTCGGTCCCGACGAGGTCGCGGAGTTCGCGACGGCGGGCATCGGCGGGGTCGCCGCGACCACGGCCATGTTCGTCTTCGCCATCCTGTACTTCGGGGTGATGCGCGACGCGGGCCTGTTCGACCCCATCGTCCGCCGGGTGCTGCGGTTCGCTGGCGACAACCCGGTGACCATCGCGGTGGCCACGGTGGTGTTGGCGATGGTGGCCCACCTGGACGGGGCCGGGGCCACCACGTTCCTCATCACCATCCCGGCGATGCTGCCGCTCTACGACGCGCTCGGCATGCGACGCGTGGTCCTGGCCGCGCTCACCGGCCTGGGCGCGGGAATCATGAACTTCGTCCCCTGGGGCGGACCGACCGCGCGGGCCGCGACCGCCAGCGGGATCCCCGCCAACGACCTGTGGGTCCCGCTGATCCCCGCCCAGATCATCGGCATGATCACCTGCGTGGCCATCGCCTACTACCTGGGGGTGCGCGAGCGGAACCGGCTCCGCGCGGTCCCGACCGAGGAACGGGCGCCGAGTCGCGTGGGCGGCGGCGACCACACCGCGAGCGGAGCGGCGGAGCAGGCCCCCGTCTACGAGTCCGAGAACCCCGAACTGCTGCGCCCGCGCCTGTACCGGCTCAACGCGCTGCTGACCCTGGCGACCGTGGGCGTGCTCATCTCGGGGGTGCTGCCGCCTGAGCTGGTGTTCATGCTCGCCCTGGTCGTCGCGCTCGTCCTGAACTACCCCGGCATGAAGGAGCAGACCGCCCGCATCGACGCCCACGCCAAGGGCGCGATTCTCATGGCCAGCACCCTGCTGGCCGCCGGGGTGTTCCTCGGGGTCATGGAGGAGAGCGGGATGATCGACGCGATGGCCCAGGCCATGACCGGGGCGATGCCCACCTTCCTCGGCCCGGGTCTGCCGCTGCTCATCGGGGTCCTCGCGGTGCCCATGAGCCTGCTCTTCGGACCGGACGCCTACTACTTCGCCGTGATGCCGGTGCTGACGGCCGTGGGCGCGGAATTCGGGGTGGAACCGTCGCACGTGGCCCAGGCCTCCATCACCGGTCAGGAGACCGTGGGCTTCCCGATCAGCCCGATGACCGGTTCCTTCTACCTGCTGGTGGGGCTGAGCGGGGTCTCCATCGGCTCGCACATCCGCTTCCTGTTGCCGTGGGCCTGGCTGGTGAGCCTGGTGGTCTTCGGCGCGGCGGTGGCCACGGGCGTCATCCCGCTCTGGGTGTCCTGACCCCGCGCGGAACCGAACACACGTACCGATACCGAAGGAGTGCACGTGTCCGAAGTCGTCCGTATCGGCTGTGGGGCGGGGTTCGCGGGCGACCGCCTCGAACCCGCCGTCGACCTGGTGGAGCGCGGCGCGCTCGACACGCTGGTCCTGGAGTGCCTGGGCGAGAGGACGGTGTCGTTGGCGTCCCTGCGCGCCACCGACGGTTCCGGCCCCGGCCACGACCCGCTGTTGCGCAGACGCCTGTCGTCGTTGTTGGAGCCCCTGGCCCGCCGGGGCACCCGGTTGGTGACCAACGCCGGGGCGGCCGACCCGATCGGCGCCGCGCGCATGGCCCGCGAACTGGCCCTCGAACTGGGTGTGTCGCCCAGGATCGCGGCGGTCACCGGTGACGACGTGCTGGACCGGATCGACCTTTCGGCGCCGGCCTGGGAGGACGGCCGCCCTCTGGAGGAACACGGCGAGTTGGTCTCGGCCAACGCCTATCTGGGGGTCGACGCCCTACTGCCCGCGCTGCGCGGGGGCGCCGACGTCGTCATCGCCGGGCGGGCCGCCGACCCCTCCCTGTTCCTGGCGCCGCTGCTGGACTCCCTGGGGTGGGACCCTCGGGACGAGGAGCCGATGGCGGCGGGAACGCTGGTGGGGCACCTGTTGGAGTGCGCCGGTCAGGTCACCGGCGGCTACTTCGCCGACCCGGGTGTCAAGGACGTCCCGGACCTGGCGAACCTGGGGTTCCCGCTGGCCGAGGTCTCCCGGGACGGTACGGCGGTGATCACCAAGCTCCCCGGGACGGGCGGGCGGGTGGACCGGTGGACCGTGACCGAGCAGCTGACGTACGAGGTCACCGACCCCACCGCCTATCTGACCCCGGACGTGACCCTGGACCTGACCGGGGTGCGGCCCGAGGAGGTCGGAGCGGACCGGGTGCGGGTGTCGGGGGCGCGCGGCCGTGCGCGGCCGGAGCGGCTCAAGGTGAGCGTGGGGTACTGGGCGGGTTTTCGCGGCGAGGGCGAGATCTCCTACGCCGGGCCCGGGGCTCGGGCGCGTGCCCGGCTGGCCGGTGAGGTGGTGCGCGAACGGTTGCGCGGACTGCTTCCGGTGCGGGTGGACCTCGTCGGTGGCGGGGACGACCCCGCCGAGGTCGGTGAGTGCAGGCTGCGGGTGGCGGGACTGGGCGCGGACCGGACCATCGCCCAGGCCGTGGAGGAGGAGGTCACCGCGTTGTACACGTGCGGGCCGGCCGGTGGCGGCGGGGTCCGCACCCGCGCCTCGGAGGTGATCGGGATCCTGTCGACCACGGTGGGACGCGACCTGGTCGAGCCCCGCACCACCTATGTCGGGGAGGGAACGGTATGAGCGTGGTCCTGCGCGAGATCGCGCACACCAGGGCCGGGGACAAGGGCAACCTCAACACGATCGCGGTCATCGCCCGGCAGGAGCGCTGGTACCCGGTGTTGTGCGCGGGCCTGACCCCGGAGCTGGTGCGCGAGGTGTTGTCCGATCGGGTGCGCGGCCCGGTGGAGGTACACCGTATGGACGACGTGCACGCCCTGATCGTGGTGTGCGCGCGGGCGTCCGATGACACGGTGACCACGTCCCCGCACACGGACACCCACGGCAAGACGTTGGGGTCGGTGCTCTCGGCGGCCCGGGTTCCGTTCCCCGAGGAACGGGACCGGGCCTGACGGGGTGGCCGCTCAGGAGGCCTTGGTGATAACGAAGACGGGGATGTGGCGGTCGGTCTTCTTCTGGTAGTCGGCGTAGGGCGGGTAGGCGGCCACGGCCCGGTCCCACCAGCGGCCCCGTTCGTCGCCCTCGACCTCGCGGGCGTGGGCGGCGAAGGGCTCGGGGCCGTCCTGGAGGGCGACCTCGTCGGGGGCGGCGCGCAGGTTGTGCACCCAGGCCGGGTGGGTGGGAGCGCCGCCCTCGGAGCCGATCACGGCGTACTCGCCGTCGTGTTCGACCCGCATGAGGGCGGTCTTGCGCACGTCGCCGCTCTTGCGGCCGCGGGTGGTGAGGATGATGACGGGCATGCCGGTGTCCATGAGGGTGTTGGCCTCACGGCCGCCGGTGCGCTCGTACTGCTCCACCTGGTCCCTGGTCCGTTGGGAGGCGCTGGGCCGGTACTCGCCTTCGAGGATCTGCTTGGTCATGTCGCTCCCTGGGTCGGTGGTCGGGCCGATCCGATGGTGGCACGTGTGCGCGTCGGCGGTGGGACACGACATGCCCACCGGGGGAGGCGGACGCTCAGAACCCCACCCCGCGCGGTGGTGACCGTTCCCGGTGCGGGGCGGTGTCCGCGTATCCCTCCCCGCTTCTTAGAAGACGACGCCGCAGAAGGGCGCGTCGGTGCGGTGCAGGGCGGTGTCCAGGCGCTCGACGGTGCCCGGGGTGTGCTCGGTGATCAGGCCGGCGTTCAGGTAACCGGTGAGCGGGATCTGCCCCAGGTGGGCCGCACCCAGGTGGGAGGCGTCCAGGGCCAGGTCGGCGGCGGCCTCGGTGGCCTCCACGTGGGCGCCGTCGGTGTCGGCCTTGACCCGCCAGCGGCCGGCGTTCCAGGGGGCGTAGCGGTCGGTGACCTCCAGGACCGTTTCGAAGGGCGCCTTGTAGGTGCGTTCGCGCAGCGCGCCGGGCACGTCCACCAGGCGCACCCACAGGGAGTTCTGCGGGGTGAGACGGGCGCGTTCGGGGTCGACCAACAGGTGCGGGATCGGGGTGTCGGCGGGCAGCTCGTGGAAGGTCACCGTGGCGGTCAGGTCCCGGTTGAACAGGTGTTCCAGCAGGGCCACCCGGGCGGTGGGGGTGGTGGCGGTGAACTCCAGGACGTGCACCTGCCCCTGGGACCCGTCCGACCCCCAGTCGGCCTTGGCGCGGTACAAGGCGTATCCGAGCGGGGCGTGGCCGGCGTAGACCACCACGGCCATCAACGGACTCTGGTCGCGGCGCTGCTTGGGGCCGTCGCGCAATTGCTTGTCCCACCACGCCTGGGAGCGTTGGAACTGTCCCAGTTGGACGGCGGCGACCTCGCGGTGCACGCGTTCCAGGTCCGCGCGGACCGATTCGGGGTCGGACAGGATGACGCGCAGGTTCGGGTCACGCGGCGCGTCGGCGCGCAGCACGGTGTGGCGGCGGTGGACCGTCAGCGAGGTCTCGATGGCGGACAGGCCATAGCCGAAGCGTCCGTAGATGGAACCCTCGGAGGCCCACAGGGCGGCGTGGTGGACCCCGGACTCGTGGATCTCGGTGAGCTGGCGGCGCATGAGGGAGCTGAGCACGCCCTGGCGGCGGTGGGTGGGCCACACGCCCACGCCGGTCACTCCGGCGACCGCCCGGGGACCGCCGGGCAGGGTCATCTCGTAGGGGAAGTGGTTGGTGGAACCGACCACTTCCTCACGCCCCTCGCGGTCGTCCACCGCGTACAGCACCCGGTCGTAGCCCTCGGCGTCGTGCAGGGGCCGCATGCGCTCCAGCATGGACTCCGGGGACTCGTCGGCCAGGAGTGCCAGGCCGACGACCCGGGCCACCTCGGCGAAGTCGTCGCGGTCCCCGTGGCGCACGGTCCACGCGCGCGGGGCCCCGTTCATGGGTACGGCCTGCTGGTTCTTCGTCATGGTCGATGACTATCAGGCCACGGGAGATGACGGCCACCGCTTTTTCCGGCGCTGGTCGGGCGAGTAAGGGGGCCGGGGTCGGGGCACCCTCTGTTCGTGACGACACGACGAAATCCTCTCTCCTCCTCCCCCGCCCTGGTCGTAGGGGTGGACGCGGGGGGCACCACCACCCGTGCCCTGGTGACCACCCTGACCGGTGAGCGGCGGGGCGAGGCCCGGTCCGGGGGCGCCAACCCCAACACCCACGGTCCCGAAAGGGCCGCGGAGCAACTGACCGAGGCGATCGGCACCGCGTTGGACCGGTCCGGTACCGGAGCCCGGGAGGCCGTGGCCGCCACCGTCGTCGGACTGGCCGGGGTGTCCGGACTGCGCGAGGAGGCCGTCCGCGCCCGGATGGATCGGGCGATGACCAAGGCGGGGCTGACCCCGAGCGCCGTGCGCTTCATCGGTGACGACGTGGTGGCCTTCGCCTCGGGCACGCCCGAACGCGACGGCACCATCCTCATCGCCGGAACCGGGGCGATCGCCACCCGGATCGAGGGGCGACGGCGCGCCCGGTCGGCGGACGGGATGGGGTGGCTGATCGGCGACGAGGGGTCGGCGTTCTGGATCGGGCATCAGGCGGCCCGAGAGACCGCCCGGCAGTTGGGGATCGGCGGTGAGCTCAGTCCCCTGGCGCGCTCCATCGCCAAGAGGGTCATCCCCGGCCAGCGCCCCAACGGGCCCGACCACCTGCCCGAGGAGCACGCCCGCAACTTCGCCCGGACACTGACGGCCGGCCCGCCGATCGCCCTGGCCGAGTTCGCGCCGCTGGTCACCGAGGCCCACCACCAGGGCGACGCCGCCGCGCAGGTGATCGTGAACGCGGCCGCCGGTCACCTGGCCCAGTCGGTGCACCAGGTGCGTGTTCCGGGTGAACGGTCGCCGGTGGTGTTGGCCGGCGGGGTGCTGGCCCGATCCGCTCCGGTGCGTGAGTCGTTGACGCACAAGCTCACCCTGGGCACGGCCTCGCCGGTGCTGGGAGCGGGCTGCACCGCGGGCGGCGCGGCCTGGGTGGCGGCGCTGTGGGCCGGCGCCGACGAGCACGACGCCCGATTGCACACCGCGTTCACGGTTCCCACCTGATGGAAGCCGGTTTGCCCGGTTCGGTCGTGGTGGCCTACGGTGTCCTTGGTTAGGTTCACCTAACCTGAGCGAGAGGGGGCGCCGTGTCGGAGCGGCCATCACGTCCGAAGCAGGTCGTACACACCGGTCGGGTCGAGCGCGTGGAGCGCCTGACCCCGCACATGATCCGGGTCGTACTGGGCGGTGAGGGACTCGCCGCTTTCGACACCAACGGCTCCACCGACAGCTACGTGAAGCTGCTGTTCCCCGCGCCCACCCCGCAGGACCCCGAGACCTTCGACCTGGAGGCCGCGCGCGCCGAGCTGCCCCGGGAGCAGTGGCCGGTCACCCGCACCTACACCGTGCGTTCCTGGGACCCGGCCGCGCGTGAGATGAGCATCGACTTCGTCCACCACGGCGACCTCGGGTTGGCCGGGGTGTGGGCCGCCGGTGCCCGCCACGGGGACCGGCTGCGTTTCCTGGGCCCCGGCGGCGCCTACGCCCCCGACCCGGAGGCCGCCTGGCACCTGTTGGCCGGGGACGAGAGCTCCCTTCCCGCCATCGCCGCCGCCCTGGACCACCTGCCCGAGGGCGCCATCGCGCACGTGTTCCTGGAGGTGGAGAACACCGCCGAGGAGCAGAAGCTCACCGAGGGCGAGAACGTGCACGTGCGGTGGCTGCACCGCGGCGACGCCACCCCCGGATCGTTGCTGGTCCCGGCCGTGCGGGAACTGGAATTCCCCGACGGCCGGGTGCACGCGTTCGTGCACGGCGAGGCGGGTTTCGTACGCGACCTGCGCCGAATGCTGCGGGTGGAGCTGGGTCTGGCCAAGGAACAGCTCTCGATCTCCGGGTACTGGAGGCTGGGCCGTAACGAGGACGGCTGGCAGGCCTCCAAGGCCGAGTGGAACAAGAGTGTGGAGGCCGAGGAGGCCGCCGCGCTCCAGGGCTGAGCCCCTGCCCTGGGCGCCTCACACGTCGAGCGCGTCCAGGGCCGCCAGGTAGCCCTCGTTGAAGGTGGGGAACTGCGGGATGGAGTCGCGCAGCGCCTCCACCGGCAGCCTCATCCGGATCGCCAGGGCCGCGGTGTGGATCCACTCCGCGGCCAGCGGCCCGAACGCCCAGGCTCCCACCAATACCCCGTGCTCGCGGTCGGCGACCAGCCCGAGGTGGCCGACCGGATCGGTGGCGTAGGTCCAGGGACGGGCCAGCGCCTCGGTGAGGTCGACCTCGGAGGTGACCACGTCCACGCCCGCCTCGCGCGCCTGTTCCTCGGTCAGGCCCACGGCGGCGATCTCGGGGGTGGAGAAGACCACGCGGGGCACGGCCGTGTAGTCGGCGGTGCGCGGGGAGCCGAGGACACCGTCGGCCGCGATCCGCCCCTGGTACTTGGCCACGTGGGTGAACATCGCGCGCGCGTTGACGTCGCCCACCGCCCACAGTCCCGGGGCCACCCGACAGTGCTCGTCGATGGGCAGCGCCGACCCGTCCATCTCCACGCCCAGTTCGGCCAGGCCGAGCTCGTCTCCTCGGGGACGTCGTCCGGTGGCCAGTACCACCACGTCGGTGCGCACCTTCGAGCCGTCGGAGAGGGTGGCCAGGACACCGTCACCATCCCGGCGCACGGACTCGACCTGGGCACCGGTGCGCACGTCCACACCGTCGGCCTCGAACCGTTCGGTGATGAGGGCGCACAGCCGCGGATCCTCGCGGTCCAACAGCCGTGATCCGCGCTGGACGATCGTCACCTTGGTGCCCATCCCGGCCAGGAAGGCGCCCAACTCGACACCGACGGCGCTGCCACCGATGACCAGGGCGCGGGGCGGGATCTCGGTGAGGGTCGTGGCCTCACGGTTGGTCCACACCAGGTCGGGACCCAGGTCGTCCAGTCCGTCCACCGGCGGGCGCACCGCGCTGGAGCCGGTGGCCACCACCACGTGGTCGGCGGTCACCTCGGTCTCGCCCACCGCCACCCGCCAGGGGTCGCGGCCCACCACCCTGGCGACGCCGCGCAGGACCCGGGCGCCGCGTTCGCGGTAGCCCTCGACCTGCTTGGAGTCGTCCAGGTGGCGGATCATCTGGTCGCGGTGATCGCGCAGGGCCGACCAGTCCAGGTCGGGAGTGGTGGTCCCGGCCGCTTCGGTGGCCTCCGCGCGCACCTCGGGGGCGCGCAGCAGAACCTTGGTGGGGATGCACGCCCAGTAGCCGCATTCACCGCCGATGAGTTCGCGTTCGACCACCCCCACCCGGCGTCCCTCGGTGAGCAGCCTGTCGGCCACCACCTCTCCCCCGGGTCCCATGCCGATGACGATCGCGTCCAGGTGTTCCATGGTCTCTGTTTCCGCCCTCTGGTCGGTGGTCTCACCCGATGCTCCCTCCGAGCCGGGTCGGTGGGAAGACCGACACGCGATTCTCCTCTCCGCGCGGGCGAAACCGCCAGGGGCGGCGGATCGCGCGGGCGCTGTGGACGGCCCAACGGCCGTCCACACGGGTGAGGCGGATCGGGTGGTCGAAGCAGGCGCCGATCCCTTCGCCGGTCAGGACCCCCTCGACCGGGCCCGCGGCCTGGCGGGTCCCCTCGCGCAGCAACAGCGCGTGCGTGGTGCCGGGCGGCAACTCCTCCAGGTGGTGGGTGACCAGGACCGTGGCCGGCTCGGGACAGGTGTACTGGAGGGTGTCGATCCGTTCGATGAGCTGTTCGCGTCCGGCCACGTCCAGGCCGGTGGCGGGTTCGTCGAGCAGCAGCAGGCGCGGGTCGGGCATCAGGGCGCGGGCGATGAGCGCGCGTCCCCGCTCCCCCTGGGACAGGGTGGTCCAGGGGGCGTCGACGCGGTGGGCGAGCCCGAGCAGGTCGATCAGGTGTTCGGCCCGGTCGGCCTCTTCGGTATCGGGTGTCCATCGGGGCGGCCACGCGGTGGTGTTGGACAGGCCCGTCAGCACGACCTCGCGCAGCGCCAGCGGCCCGTCGGGGGTGTGCCTCGGATTGACGTGGCCGATGTGGGAGCGCAGTTCGCGCAGGTCCACCCGACCCAGGCGGTGGCCGAGCACCTCCACGGTGCCGCGGGTGGGGTGGGAGAGCGCGCCCAGCAGACCGAGCAGGGTGCTCTTGCCGGCGCCGTTGGCACCCAGCAGCGCCCAGTGCTCCCCGGCCCGGACGGTCAGGGAGATCCCGCGCAGGATCGGGTTCCCGCCGCGTACGAAGTCCACGTCGACGGCGCGTACGACCGGGGGCGCGTGGTCGTCGGCGGTGTCTTCGTGGCGGGTGAGGAGCAAGGATTCGGGCTGCGACATGTGCCGCACCCTAGAGCACGGCGGATTAGGGTGGGGAATCGCGGTCGGCAACTCGGTTCGCGTCCGGAAGGGAACCGCCTCTCAGGCGCACGCTCATGACCTCGTTCGATGTTCTGCTCGTCCTCGACCTCCTCGGGGTCTTCGCGTTCGCCCTCGACGGCGCCCTGACGGCGATCCGTTCCGCCCGGGTCGACATCGTGGGGGTGATGGTCCTGGGGGTGGTGACCGCCATCGGCGGCGGCATCATCCGCGACGTCCTGTTGGGCGACACCCCCGCGACCTTCCAGGACTGGCGTTACCTGGTGGTCGCGTTGACGGGGGCGACGTTGGCGTTCTTCCTCAACCGCCAGCTCACCCACCTGAGCAAGCCCATCCTGTTGTTCGACGCGGCGGGGCTGAGCCTGTTCGCGGTGATCGGATCGACCAAGGCCCTGGAGTACGGGTTCGGGCCGATGCAGGCGGTGATCCTGGGGGTGATCACCGGGGTGGGCGGCGGTACCCTGCGCGACGTGATGCTCAATCGGGTGCCGACGGTGCTCAGCGCCAACTCGCGCCTGTACGCGATCCCGGCGATGCTCGGCGCGGGGATCGTGGTCGTCGGGAACCTGTTCGGCTTCGCGGCCTGGTGGGTGGCCGTGGTGGGCGCCCTGATGTGTTTCGGTATGCGGATGATGTCGCTGCGCTACCGCTGGAACGCGCCCAGGCCGCCCGGATCCCCGCCCTTGTAGCCTCCTCAGCCGGTGGGTTCGACGATGATCTGCCACAGGTGGCCGTCCAGGTCGGCGCAGACCGCCGAGTGACCCCACGGGTGGTGTTGGGGCGGGGTGACGACCTCACCCCCCGCCTCGGTGACCCGGTCCACGACCTGTGCGACGTGGTCCTCGGTGGGGACCGCCATGCTCAGCAGACACTCGCTGGTTCCGGGTCGGGCGATCTCACGGCCGTCCCCGACGACCCAGCCGAACCCTCCGGTGGGGACCAACATCAGCAGCGCCTGGTCGTTGAGTCGGAACTGTAGGGGCTCGGGCACCCCGTCCTCGGCGGGTTCGCCGACGAGCTCGAAACCGAAGGCGTCGCGGTAGAACACCATCGCGCTCATCCGGTCGGCGATGGGAAGGCTGAGGACGAGCAGACCCGCGGGTGTGGTCACGATGGCTCCTGGTCGTTCGGGGATTACATGGTCACCCGTACCGACCCCCGCGCGGCGTGGAACTCATCGCGTGTCGAGGTCGGTTTCGGGTGCGGTTCCTCGGGTGGGCGGTGTGCGGGCCGCGACGCGGCGCAGGGTGGCGAGCATGGCCGGGACCGGTTCGGGCGGGCGGCGGCGGTGCACGGTGTAGATCTCGCGGGCCAGGTCCACGCCGCGCAGGGGTCGGCTCACCCACCCGCCGCCGCGGGCGGCGCCCAGGATGCTCCCGGGGATGAGCGCGATGCCCACACCGGCCTCGATCAGGGCCAGGGCCACCTCGTAGTCGCGGGTCTCGTAGGCCACGGTGAGGTGGACCCCGGCGGCGGCCGCCGCGATGTCCAGACTCACCCGGTTGTGGATGCCCGGGGCGCCGCAGATCCACTCCTCCTCGGCCAACTCGGACAGGCTCATCTCGGTGTCGGCCACGGTGTGTCCGACGGGGGCCACCACCATGAGCGGGTCCACCAGGAGGCGTTCGCGTCGCAGGCCACCGGCGCGGGGCAGCGGCACCCCGGGGTAGCGGTGGGTGATGAGCAGGTCCAGGTCCCCGGAGGCGACCAGGTCGTGGCCGCCGGGTGGTTCGATGTCGGACAGCGACAGTCGCACGTGGGGATGTTCGTGGCCGAACACCGCCAGTGTCTCGGGCAGCAGGACCTTGCCGGCGCTGGCGAAGGCGCCGAGGGAGAGCCGGTCGGGGCGTTGTCCGGCGGCCTCGCGCACTGCCGCCTCGGCGTCGCGCAACTCCCCCAGGACGCGCTCGCCGTGTTCGAGCAGGACCTGTCCGGCCCGGGTGAGGGTGGCGCCGGTGCGGCCCCGTTCGACCAGGCGGCAGCCGAGTTCGCGTTCGAGTTTGGTGAGCTGTTGGGACAGGGCGGGCGGGGTGAAGGAGAGCCGTTGGGCGGCGGCCGTGATCGATCCGGCGTGCGCGATCTCCACCAGGATCCGCACCCGGTTGGCGTCCAGCATCCGGCCCTCCTCGCGCTCAGACAAAAGTTGACACAAAGTTGTGCTTAATGATCTTTAGCAGACCCAACTTTAAGTTAACCGCCGGTAGCGACAGAGTGGGAACATGAGCACCATGACCGCGCCCGCAGTACCCACGGCCACCGACGTCCGTGCAGCCGCCGAACGCATCGCCCCGCACGCCCGGCGCACTCCGGTGATGCGCACCGAACTGGACGGACGTCCCCTCACCCTCAAGTTGGAGCACCTCCAGCGCACCGGGGCCTTCAAGCTCCGCGGGGCGCTCAACGCGCTTCTGGGCGGCGAACCCACCGACCGGGTCATCACCGCCTCTGGCGGCAACCACGGTCTGGGGGTGGCCACCGCCGCGAGCATCCTGGGCGTGCGGGCCACGGTGTACGTGCCCGAGACGATCCCCGAGGCCAAGGCCGCACCGCTGGAGGCCACCGGCGCCGAGATCGTCCGGCTCGGCGAGCACTACGCGGTGGCCGCCGAGGCCGCCCGCGAGCGGGCCGACTCCGAGGGGGCACGCTACCTGCACGCCTTCGACGACGCCCTGGTGGTGGCCGGACAGGGCACCATCGGTCTGGAGGTGGTCGACGACGTGCCCGACTGCGACTCGATCGTGGTGGCCGTGGGCGGAGGCGGATTGGCCGCGGGGGTGCGCCTGGGCGCGGGCGGCCGTCGTGTGGTGGGCGTGGAGCCGCAGGGCTGCCAGAGCATGCACGCGGCGTTGGCCGCCGGGGAGCCGGTGAGCACCCCGGTGGAGTCGGTGGCCTCCTCCGCCCTGGGCGCCTCCACCCTGGGGCGGGTGCCCTTCGAGGTGTTGCGCGCCGAACCCATCACCCCGGCGTTGGTCTCCGACGCCGAGATCATCAGCGCGCAGACCCGCCTGTGGGAGGAATTCCGCATCGCCACCGAACCGGCCGCCGCGGTGCCCTTCGCCGCCTGGCTGGCCGGACGGGTCCCGGGCGAGAACCCGTGCCTGGTGGTGTGCGGGGCCAACGCCGACTGGCGACCGATCGGCTGAACACCACGATGGCCGGTGGGTGACCTGGAGCACTCTTTCGAGCGCGCGCGTTTCATTACCCATCGGTCACCCTTACATTGGGTTCGGCCGTCCCTCGCTCACGGCGTCCGACCCCATGACTAGGGAGAACACACGTGCTCTACGGTGCGTTGCGGCAGACCGCTGCGGTCCTCGCCCGGACCCTGTGCCGCCCGACCATCGAGGGCCGTGACAACGTCCCCGCCACCGGGCCGGTGATCCTGGCCGGCAACCACCTGTCGTTCGTGGACAGCGTCGTCATACCGTTGTCGGTCACCCAGCGTCGGGTCCGGTTCCTGGCCAAGTCGGACTACTTCGAGACCCCCGGGGTCAAGGGTCGTCTCACCAAGACGATGTTCGGCGCGCTGGGCGCCATGCCGGTCCGCCGAGGCAACGCACGCGACGCCATGATGTCGCTGGAGATGATGTTGGGCCGGCTCAACGACGGGGAGGCCTGCGTGGTCTACCCCGAGGGCACCCGCTCGCGGGACGGGCGTCTGTACCGGGGCCGCACCGGAGTGGCGCACCTGGCGTTGGAGTCCAAGGCCGTGGTCGTGCCGGTCGGGCTCAGCGGTACCCAGGAGGTGCAGCCGATCGGTGCGAACATGCCGCGCCCGCGCCGGTTCACCGTGCGGTTCGGCGAGCCGTTGGACTTCTCCACCGGGTTCGATCACCTGGCCCCGGGCAAGGCCCGTCGGGTCATCACCGACCGGATCATGGACTCCATCGGCGACCTCACCGGCCAGGAGCGCGCCGGCACCTACAACGAACACGACGCCGGCGACTAGGCACCCGCCGGCCCATCGAAGACGTACAGGTGGGGCGGGTGCGGGATCGGCGGGGTGAGCGCCAGGGTGAGCGCGCCCTCGACCGACCCTCCCTCGGGGGTCGCGAACTCGGTCTCGGGCATGCGACGCAGCACCTCGGCGCGCATCGGCCCCAACACGGTCTCGCCCACCGAGAAGAGCCCGCCGCCCCAGGATAGGCGCCGAGCCAGCCCGGGTGCGGCGGCCGCCACGGCGGCCCGGCCCAGGTGCGTGCCCGCCTCCTGCCAGATCCTTCGGGCCACGACGTCCCCGCTTCGCGCGGCGGCGGCCACGTCGGGGGCGAAGCCGGCCAGGACGGTGGCGGCGTCCGCCGCCGAGGCCGCGTAGACCCGGTGTTCCAGCGCGCTCACGCTGCCAAAGCGTGCGGTGAGGTGGCTCGACAAAGTCGACGAACCACCGCGTCGGCCGTCGTGGGCACGCAACGCGGCCTGGAGTCCCTCCCGTCCCACCCAGGCTCCCCCACCATGGTCGCCGAGCAGGATCCCCCACCCGTCGGCGCGGCTCCAGGTGCGTTCCAGGTCCGTGCCGAGCGCGACCGCGCCGGTGCCGGCCGCGACCACCACGCCGGGCCGGCCGCCCAGGGCTCCGACATGGGTGGTCACCGAGTCCCCGGCGAGCACCACGGTGCCCACCGGTACTCGCCCCCGCAGGCCTCGGACCAACTCACCGGGGTCGGGGACCAGATCGGGCAGGCCGGTCATGCCGATGGCCACCCGGTCGAACACCGGGGCGGCCCGGGTCAGGAGCGTGGACAGGCGTGCGGCCAACCTGTCCAGGTCCAGCCCCCTCTCCCCTCGGGGCGCCGGAACGTCCTCTCCGGAGCGGACCTTGCGGTCGCCGTCGTGGACGAGCACACGGATCCCTCCGCCGCCCACGTCGATACCGGCGCATCTCACCCGACCCGTCCCCCGATCGAACCGCCGCCGTCGCGGTCGGCGCCGTAGTGGTCCAGGAGTCGACGGGAGAGGGCGAGGGTGCCCTCGGTGGGCGCGGGCCGGGCCGGGGGTCCGTGCCGCAGGAACCGGTCGGCGTGGTCGCTGAGGCGATCGGTCAGGCGGGCGGCGGCCCGCTCGGGTTCGGTCAGGGCCTGGGGCAGGAGCCCTCCCCACAGCTCCCAGCGCACGCGGTAGTGGCCGCCGACCAGGCCCGACCACAGGCGCGCGGCGTAGTCGTCCAGCCGCAGGTTGTCCAGGTTGATCCAGACGGTGAGGACGCGGCGGGCGTTGTCGGCCAGCACACGATGATCCTCGGTACTGGTGGCCCAGGAGGTGGCCTTGGCCTCCCAGGTGGCGAAACGGTACTCGGGCCGGGTGTCCAGCAGAGCGTCCAGGTCGTCGAACACCCGTAGGAACCGGCCGAGCAGATCCTCGGGGACCTCCCGGTACCGGGCCGCGTGTTCGACCAGCTCCAGGTGGTGGCGGTCGGCGGTCCGGGAGAGCACCGCCATGGCCACGTCGACCAGGTCGTGCGCCAAGGGCCCCTCGGCCAGGGCCCGGTCGGTCTCGGCCGCGCCGACCAGGTCCGCCCAGGCCCGCGACAGGCGTGGCCAGGGGTACCAGACCAGGCCTTCGACCTCGGCTCGATGCCGTTCGGGTGCGGCCAGGTCGGCGAAGTCGGGGCGCCGGGTGAGGACCCCGTTGAACTGTTCGGGGAAGATCCGCGCCCCCGAGGCGCCCAGGACGGTCTCCGCCAGCCCCCGCCAGCCGGACAGCAGGGCGGGGTCGTCGGAGCCGTAGCGTTGCCGTACGAAGTCGGGCAGCCAGTCGGTGGCCACGTCCTCGGTCCGCCACCAGATCTGGTCGGCGACCAGTTCGAAGAACGCCGGGTTGTTGCGGGTGCCCTCCATGGACAGGCCGATGCCGGTCGGCGGGTACTCGGCCCGTTTGGCCTCGCCGACGCGGTCCACGGCGCCCTGCAGGTCGGCGATGGGTTCGCTGCGTCCACCGAAGTTGAGCAGGGCGCACCAGGTCCAGGGGGTGCCGCCGAAGGCGTCGAAGCGGCTCCACTGGGGGTCGTGTTCGGCCCACAGGTCGAGCAGGTGCAGGCGTTCGTCCGGGATGGCCTCAAGGAAGGCGGTGACGCGTTCGGAGCTCCAGAACCGGCTCTGGTAGGAGAACGGCCAGGTCTGTAGCGCCCACACGGCGTGGGGGTCGGCGCTGGTGAGCCCGTCCAGGGTGGCGCGGGCCAGCCGCGCCGGGAATCCGGGGTCCGCGTCGACCGGGACCATCTCGATGAACGGGTCGATGGCGTAGAGGTGGTCGGTGCCGAACAGTTCCCGTTGGACGCGCACGATGTCGGCGGCGAGCTCGGGGTAGCGGGGGTCGGCGGGGTCCAGGACGTGGGTGGTCAGGCCGTGCCAGGTGCGGGCGCGGGTCCGGTCGGGGGCCAGTTCGGCCGGCACGTGTCCGGTGAACCCGGGCAGCACCGGGGTCATGCCCAGGGCGCGTTGGCGCCGCAGGATGCGCAGTCCCAGGTCCCGATGGCCGTCGATCCATGAGGCGGGCAGGGGGCCGGCGAAGCCGTCCAGGTTGCCCATGTACTGCCAGGGCAGGTAGCCGGGGCCGCCCAGGAAGGCCCGCACCCGATCCGGTTCCAGGCCACGGCGGGTGTAGGTCTCGAACAGGACGGCCTCGTGGCCCACGACGGTCAGCGGCATGGTGACGCCGTGCAGCGCCATCCAGTCGATCTCGCGTTCCCAGTCGTCCCAGTCCCAGTAGGCACTGGTGTACCCGGTGGTGCAGAAGTTCAGGTAGTAGCCCTGGTCGACCTCGGCGGTGCCGTGTACGGGTCGTACCCGTTCGGGGTGGTCGACCCGCAGCGGCAGCGGGGTGTCCCAGGTGACCGAGCGTCCGCACTCACGGCGCAGGTAGGTGTGCAGGGCCACGGCGGCGGCCACCGCGTCGGTCGCCTCGATCGTGAGCGCTCCCCCCTCGACGTGGTAGGTGAAGGAACGCTTCGCACCGGGGCGCTCACGAAAGTCGATCGGACGGTGTGATCGGCCCAGGACCCGGTGGGCCAGCGCGTCCACGGATTCGCCCCAAATGGGCGGGTCCTTCGGAGTGTCGGCCATCGGATCGCCCCTCTTGCCGGGATGCTCGGGAGTTACGTACGGTACATACCTAATTCACCGACGGGCAAGGGTGGAAAGGGGCGGGGGCACGTGGACGTGCCGGTCGCAGCGGGCACGCGGTACATGCGCGAGGTCAACACGACCGCCGTGCTCACCCTGCTGCGCACGGTCGAGCACACCAGTGCCCCCGAGCTGGCCCGACGGACGGGGCTGTCCCGGCAGGCGGTGTCGCGTTCGTTGTCCGACCTGAGCGAGGCCGGCCTGGTGGAGTTCCTGGCCCCGATGCGCTCGGGGGCCGGTTCGGGCCGGCCCGCCCAGCGGGTGCGGTTCCGCGCCGAGGCCGCACACGTGGTGGGCGCGTCGGTCTCCCCCGAGGGGATCCGGGTGGGTCTGGCCGACCTGTCGGGCGCGATCGTGGCCGCCCACCACACATCACCGCCCGGGTTCGAGGAGGTCGACTCCGAGGTCGTGGCGCGGGCGCTGACCGAGGCCACGCACCGGGTCCTGGCCGAGGCACGGATCGAGGCCGGCGGGGTGTGGCACGCCTCGATCGGTGTGCCCGGCATAGTCGACCCCGCCACCGCACGGGTGCGATTCGCGCCCAGCATGCCCGGTGTCACCGGCGACGCGCTGATCCGGGCGCTGGGTGAGGCGGCCGGTTGCGAGGTCTACCTGGACAACGACGTCAAGCTCGCCACCGTGGGCGAACTCTGGCACGGCGCCGGACACCGCTCCATGGTGTTGATCCACTGGGGCGAGCGGGTGGGCGCGGGCATCGTCGTGGCGGGTGCGCTGCATCGTGGCGCCGCCAACGACGCCGGGGACCTGGGCTACCTCGACCTGTTCACCGACGCGCCCGAGCCCGCCCGGGGAGAAGGCGACACCCTTCTGGGCGCGTTCGAGGCCTGGGCCGGTACCGGCGCGTTCGCCGGCCTGGTCCGCGAGGCCGCTCGTGAGCGCGGCGACCACGCCCTGCTCGCCCGACTGGCGCGACCGCAGGCGCGGACCGCCACCGTCGTCGCCGCGGTGGTCGATGGAGCGCCCGCGGCCCTGACGGCGCTGGAGGAGATCGCCCGTCGCTTCGCCCAGGGCGTCGGCGCGGTCCGCGCCCTGCTCGACCCCGACGTGGTCGTCGTCGGCGGCCCCATGGCGCGGTGCGGTCCCGCGCTGTTGGCGGCCCTGCGCGCCCACCTGCGCCGCCAACGCCTGGGCCCTCCCCCGTTGGAGTTGTCCCGGCTGGGCGAGGACGCCGTGGTCCAGGGCGCCCTGCGCCACTCGCTCGACCAGGTCGAACACACCCGTCTGAGACCCCCTTCGACGACCGGCTGAACCGGTCCGGCCCGGCAGACCCGACAACCACGGAGGACACCATGTCCACCAGGTCCACCGATCCACTGTCCATCCGTTCACGAATCGACCGACCTCTGATCCGGGTCGCGGCCGGTGCCACGGCCGTCCTGCTCCTCACCTCGTGCGCGACCCTGTCCAGCGGGAACGGCGAACGCGACAACGTGCCCGAGGACGTGTCCACCACCATCACCGACGAGCCGGTCGAACTGACCTTGGCCTACACCGACGACCCGCCCTCCACCGAGCTGGTCGAGGGGTTCACCGAGCAGCACCCCAACGTCTCCATCGAGCTGCAGCAGACCCCGTTCACCGACTACGTCAAGACCGTCACGTTGTCGATGTCCTCCGATGAGGCGCCCGACCTCGCCCAGTACAACCCGGGGGCGATGCGCTCGCTCATCCCGAGCGGGCACGTGATGGACCTGGAACCGTACGTGGAGGCCTACGGGTGGGAGGAGTCCTTCCCCGAGGCGAGCCTGGAGCCGTTGCGCGCCGACGAGGACGCCACCCGGTTCGGCACCGGAAGTCTCTACGCCGTCCCGGGGGCGCTGTCCATGCTGGGGGTGTTCTACAACCGTGAACTGTTGGCGGAGGCGGGGGTGGAGGAGCCGCCCGCGACCTTCGACGAGTTCGAGGACGCCCTGGCGGCGGTGGACGAGGAGGGCATCGCCCCGTTCAGCGTGGGCGGGTTGGAGGTGGGCGGCTTCCAGGTCTGGAACACGCTGCTCAACGCCTTCGGCGACCACGAGGCCTACCGCGACTGGGTGCACGGGGCTCCCGACTCCACCATCGAGACCGACGGGGCCATGAAGGCGACCGAGACCCTCACTCGGTGGGTGGACGCCGGATACATACCCGAGAGCGCCAACGCCACCTCCGACGACGACGCAAAGGCCGCCTTCGGCAACGGTGAGAGCGCCTTCCTGATGATCGGCAACTGGGCGGCGTTCGAGATGGAGGAGGCCCTGGGCGAGGACGTGGGTTTCTTCCTCCTGCCGGGTGAGGACCCGGAGCAGGCACCGATGACCTCCGGTTCCAGCGTCTCCTACACGGTCTCCTCGGGCACCGAACACCCGGACGTGGCAGCGGCGTTCTTGGACTACCTGTCCTCGCCGGAGGCCGCGCGGATCCAGTTGGACACCGGGTTCATGCCGGTGGACACCGACGCCTCCACCGGGGAGGGCGGCGTGCTGGAGGAGATCAACGGCGTCTACGGGACGGCCGCCGAGCAGGACGGCATCGTGCCCTTCCCCGATTTCGCCACGCCCGGCATGATCGACCAGCTCACCCCTGGGGTGCAGGGGTTGATCGCCGGGAGAACCGACGAGGAGACGTTCCTGTCCGATCTGCAGACCGAGTGGGACCGCGTCCATGGCTAGTGGCGCGCTGCTGCGCGGGAACGCGACCGCCGGGGCCCGGCGCCCCGGGCGGTCGCGCCTGCGCGCCTGGCTGTACCTGTTGCCCGCGCTGGCCGTCTACGCCGGTTTCGCGATCTACTCCGCGGCCAGCACCGTGTGGTTCTCCTTCCTGGACTGGGACGGGGTGGCACCACCCACCTGGGCGGGCCTGGCCAACTACACCCGGGTACTCACCGAACCACTGCTGGCCCAGGCCATCCTCAACGGCCTGATCCTCATCGTGTTCTTCTCACTCATCCCCATCGCGATCGGGCTACTTCTCACCGGACTACTGCTGGGCCGGGTACGCACCGGGATGACGTTCTTCCGCACCGTGTTCTTCCTGCCCCAGGTCCTGCCACTGGTCGCGGTCGGCATCACCTGGCGCTGGCTCTACAGCGACGAAGGCATGATCAACCGGGCCCTGGAAACCATCGGGCTGGGCGCCATCACCCGCGCCTGGCTGGGCGACTACCACTTCGCGCTCATCGCCCTGGGCCTGATCGGCACCTGGTGCATGAGCGGACTGTGCATGGTCCTGTTCATGAGCGGGGCCCAACGCATCGACCCCTCCCTGAACGAGGCCGCCGCCATCGACGGCGCCGGCCCCTTGCGCCGGTTCGTCTACGTCACCCTGCCCGGGCTGCGCCGCGAGGTCGGCATCGCCGCGGTCATCACCACCATCGCCGCCCTGGCCTCCTTCGACCTGGTGTTCGTCACCACCAACGGCGGACCGGCCGGACAGACCAACGTGCCGGCCCTTTTGGTGTACCGGTTGGCGTTCAACGAGGGCACCATCGGCGGGGCGAGCGCGCTGGCGGTGGTGCTGACGCTGCTGGTCATCGTGCTGGTGAGCGTGATCCGTCTACTCACCCGGGAGGCGAAGTGAACCGTTCGGCGATGACGACCGCGCTGCGGTACGGGCTGCTGAGCACCCTGGCGGTGTTGGTGCTGGCGCCCTTCGTCGGGATCGCGCTGGCCTCGGTGCACCCGGCCGGTGGGCAGGTCGGCGCGTTCTCCCTGCCGAGTGAGTGGTCCTGGTCCAACTTCGCGCTCGCCTGGCAGAGCGGCGACTTCGGCCGACTGATGTGGTCCAGCTTCGTCATCGCCGTCTTCGTGGTGCCCTTGACGGTGTGTTTCGCGACGCTGGCCGGGTACGCGCTGTCCATCCTGGGTGTGTGGGGTGGCAAGGGTATCTCCCTGGCCTTCGTGCTGGGCCTGACCCTGCCGGTGGAACTGCTGGTCATCGCCCTGTACTTCAACATGCGTGAGGTGGGGCTGACCAACTCCTACACCGGGGTGATCCTGGCCGAGATCGCCCTGTTCCTACCCTTCGGCGTGTACTGGATGCAGTCGCACTTCGCCTCGGTGCCCCGGGAGCTGGTGGAGGCCGCCCGGGTGGACGGGGCGCGCGACCACACCGTGCTGGCCCGGGTACTGCTGCCGATCTCGTGGCCGGCCATCACCACCCTGGCGGTGCTGGTGTTCATGTGGTCGTGGAACCAGTTCCTGTTGGTGTTGGTGATGATGCAGGACCCGGACCTGCGCACCGCGCCCACCGGGCTGGGGTTGTTCGTGGGCCAGTACGGCACCGACATTCCCTTGTTGTCCGCGGCGAGCCTGATCGTGATCGCCCCCATCGTCGTGGTCTACCTCCTCTTCCAGCGCAGCTTCGTCAACGGCCTCACCCAAGGAGCGGTCAAGGCCTGAAGGAACACCAACGAACGGAGTCCCATGGGTTCACCGGAAGCCGCCTACCGAGCCGTTGCGGGCGGCGCCCTCGACGTCGACACCGCCTTCTACGACCGATTGGCCACGCACACCGACGGCCGTGTCCCGGTGGAGCGGTTCACGATCCCGATCCGTTCGGGCCGGGCCTGGCGGGTGCCCGCCGGTCACCTGTTCCGGATCCTGACCCCCGAGGGCCCGCAGGTGGGCGACCTGAACGTGTGGAACACGCACAATCCCCGGGAGCGCCTGTGGGCCTCGCGCACCCGGCAATTGCAGAGCGCCCATGTGTCCACCCACGACCGGCTCTGGTCCACGCTGCCCTACCTGCGGCCGCTGGTCACCATCACCGCCGACAGCCTGGCGTGGTACGGCACCGACGCCGACGGCGGGCGCGTGCACGACCTGTTGGGCACCCGCTGCGATCCGTACGTCAACCGGATGCTCACCGGCGAGGACTTCGACCTGCACTGCCACTCGAACCTGACCCGGGCGGTACTGCCGCACGGGTTGACCGAGTTCGACGTGCACGACGTGCTCAACGTCTTCCAGTGCACCGGGCTCAACGACGAGGACCGTTACTTCATGAAGGCCTCGCCCGCCCGTCCCGGTGACTTCCTGGAGTTCTTCGCCGAACAGGACCTGTTGTGCGCGCTGTCGACGTGTCCGGGCGGGGACCTGTCGGTGCCGTTGTGGGGTCCGGACGCGCGGGACCCGATCGACGTGTGCCGCCCCTTGGCCGTGGAGGTGTACCGGCTCGCTCCAGAGTTGTTGGAGGGCTGGAGCGAGCCGGAGCCGGCCGCCTACCGGGGCGCGCACGGGTTGCGCTTCCAGGGCTGAGGGGACCGGGGCCCGGTCCGCCTACGCCACCCGGCCCTCGTCCAGGGTGAGACGGTGGTCGGCGCCCGCGGCCTCGTCCGGGAAGTGGGTGGCGTGCACGATGGTGGTCTCGCCCCGCAGCGAGGCGATCACCCGCGCGATCCGTTCCCTGGCCCCACGGTCCAGGCCGGCGGAGGGCTCGTCCAACAGCAGTAGGTCCGCCTCCTGGGCCAGTCCTTGGGCGATGAGGGCGCGCTGGCGCTGGCCCCCGGAGATCTCTCCCAGTTGGCGACCGGACAGGTCGGCGATACCGACCCGCTCCATCGCCCCTTCCACCACCGCGCGGTCGTGTCGGGTCGGTGGCCGCCACAGGCCTTGATGGGCCCAGCGCCCCATGGCGACGGCGTCGCGCACCGTGAGCGGCAACGTGTCGGACACCGCACTGCGCTGGACCACGAAGGCGGGACGGGCACGCGTGGCCCGGACGATCTCACCGCCGCGCGGCCTGAGGATGCCCGCCAAAACCGCGAGCAAGGTGGACTTGCCCGCGCCGTTGGCCCCCACCAGCGCGGTGACCCGGCCTTGGGGGATGTGCGCGTCGACCCCCTTCAGCACGTCCTCACGCCCGTACCCCGCGTGAACGTTCCGCAACTCGGTGTGGTTCATCCGCTTCCTCCGCCTTCCCCTCATTCGACCCGATGTTAAAACGATAATGGTTATCGTTGTAGAGTGTCCCATCATGGAAGCACTGATCGATCCGTTCGGGGTCACCTTCGTCCAGCGGGCGCTGTGGGGCGGCGCCCTCGTCTCCCTCATCTGCGCGATCGCGGGAACGTGGGTCGTCCTGCGGGGAATGGCCTTCCTCGGGGACGCGATGTCGCACGGCATGCTTCCCGGGGTGGCCCTGGCCGCCCTGCTCGGTCAGAGCCTGTTCCTGGGCGCCGCCCTGGCGGCCGGGGCCATGGCCGCGGGGGTCACCCTGTTGAACCGCTCCCCGCGGCTGTCGCAGGACACGAGCATCGGACTGTTGTTCGTCGGCATGCTCTCCCTCGGCGTCATCCTGGTCTCCCACTCGGCCACGTTCGCCGTCGACCTCACCGGGCTCCTCTTCGGTGACGTACTGGCGGTACGCGAACGCGACCTGTGGCACCTGGGGATCTGTCTGCTGGTGGCGCTGGTGGTGGCGATCGTGGGGCACCGGGCGTTCATGGCCCTGGCGTTCGACCCCCGCAAGGCGCACACCCTGGGGCTGGCCCCGCGCGCGGCCCACGCCGCGATGCTCGCCCTGGTCACCCTGGCCGTGGTCGCCTCCTTCCACGTGGTCGGCACCCTGTTGGTGTTCGGCCTCCTGATCGCGCCGCCCGCGGCGGCCGTGCTGTGGGCCAGGAGCGTGCCGACGATCATGTGCGCCGCCGCCCTGATCGGCGTCGCCTCGACCTTCGTCGGGCTGTTGGCCTCCTGGCATTGGGAGACCGCGGCCGGGGCGAGCATCGCGGCGACCGCCGTGGCGTTCTTCTTCGTCTCGGTGGCGCTCTCGGCCCTGCGTTCTCGACTCACGCGACGAGAGCGCCCCACGACCCCCTCCGCCACGTCCCCTTCCCACCCTCGACTCGAAGAGAGGTCGATGACCCCGTGAGACCCCTGACCACAGCGAAGGCCGCAGCCGTGGGGCTGTGCGCCCTGCTCCTGGCCGGCTGCGCCGGAGAACCGCCCCGGGACGAGGCGCCCGAGGCCGAGGAAACACCCCACGGCTACGTCGAAGGGGCCGAGGAGGCCGCCGAACCGCAGTCCCGGCTGGTCCTGGCCGACGCCGACAGCGGCGAGGTGCGGCTGGTGGACCTGATCACCGAGGAGACCAGCGAACTCGGCACCGTCCCCGGAGCGGACGGCATCGCCGGGGATGGCCGATTCGCCTACCTCAACTCATCCGGTGATGGGATGACAGAGGTGTTCGACAGCGGGGTATGGACGGTCGACCACGGCGATCACAACCACTACTACCGGACCGGCACCGGGCCGGTCGGCGCCCTGGACGGGGTCACCACCTCCTCGGTCGTCACCGACACCGTGCTCACCTCGGTCATCGATGAGGCGGGTACCTCCCTGGTCCTGGAACGGGAGGGGTTGGAGGACGGAACGGTCTCCGCCGTCGACCCGACCTCCGAGGAAACGTCGCTCGCCCTGCCGTTCGGCGGTGGCCTGGTCGCCGTGGACGACGACGGCGCGGTCCGGTCCCTGGACAGGGACGGAGGGTCCGCCCAGACGTTGGACGAGACCTGCGCCGACCCCCGAGGGGCGGCCGTCACCCGCCGCGGCCTGGTCGTGGGCTGCGCCGAGGGCGCCCTGCACCTGACCGAGGAGGACGACGCCCTCGAAGCGTCCCTCCTGTCCTACCCGGGGACCGGGCGCGTCGACTCCTTCCATCACCGCCCCGGATCGGCGGTCCTGGCCGCGCTGTCCACCGATGGCGACCCGTGGGTCCTGGACCTGGCCGCGGCCCAGTGGCGCGCCCTCGACCTCGACGACACGATCGCCGTCACCGCGGTCGGCGAGGGGATGCCCGTTCTGGCCCTGGACGGTGAGGGCGCCCTGCACTCCCTCGACCCCGAGACCGGGGAGGAGATCGCCCGAACATCGCTGGTGGCGACCGTCGACGCCGAACATCCACCCACGCTCCAGGTGGACACCTCCCGCGCCTACGTCAACGACGCCGAGGCCGGTCTGGTCCACGAGATCGACTACAACGACGACCTTCGCACGGCCCGCACCTTCGAGGTGGACATCGCGCCGCACCTCATGGTCGAGACGGGACGGTGATCGACGTGCGTCCCCGCAAGGCTTTGGCCGCGCTCACCGTCACCGGACTCGTCGTCGCGCTGGGCGCCTGCTCCGCCGACGACGGCGGTGAGGGAATCGTGGTGACCACCAACATCCTCGGCGACATCACCCGGGAGATCGTCGGCGACCAGGCCGAGGTGACCGTACTGATGAAACCCAACGCCGACCCGCACTCGTTCGGAATCTCCGCCCAGGAGGCCGCGAGGCTGGAGAACGCCGACCTGGTCGTGCACAACGGTCTCGGTCTGGAGGAGGGGATCGCGCGCAACGTCGCCGCCGCGGAGGAGGCGGGCGTGCCCGCCCTGGAGGTCGGCGCGAACGTCGACCCCCTCCCCTACACCTCCGACGAGAGCGAGGGCGAGCCCGACCCGCACTTTTGGACCGACCCGGCCCGTGTGCTCATGGCGGTGGACCTGATCACCGAACACGTGGTCGAGGAGGTCGACGGGGCCGACGCCGACACCGTGCGCGCCAACGCCGAGGCCTACACCGCCCGGGTCCGGGAACTCGACGCGTGGATGGGCGAGGAGTTCGCCGCCCTGCCGGACGAGGACCGCCGGCTCGTGACCAACCACCACGTCTTCGGCTACCTCGCCGACCGCTACGACTTCGAGGTCATCGGCGCGGTCATCCCCAGCGGCACGACCCTGGCCTCGCCCAGCACCTCCGACCTCAAGGACCTCTCCGACGCCGTCGCCGAAGCAGGTGTCTCGGCCGTCTTCGCCGACTCCTCCCAACCCGACCGGCTGGCCACCGTCATGGCCGAGGAGGCGGGGGTGGAGATCGAGGTCGTCCCGCTCTACTCCGAATCCCTCACCGAGGAGGGCGGGGGCGCCGCCACCTACCTGGAGATGATGCGCGCCAACACCGAAGCCATCGCCGCCGGACTCGGCGGCGACTGACCCGAACTCCGGGTCCCCTCGTCGTGGTCTCCCGCCACGGCCGTTTTCTCCCACACCGAGAACCGAAAGAGAACCATGCGCACACCACACCACCGACGCCGGGTCGCACTACCCGTCCTGCTCTGCGCGGGGCTGTTGCTGACCGCCTGCGGCACCGACGACGACGCCGCCTCCGAGGCCGGAGCGGAGACCTCCGACGAGACCGGCGTCTCGGTGAACGAACCGATCGTCACCACCTACGACGGTGGCCTCTACGTCCTGGACGGCCAAACCCTGGAGGTCATCGAGGACATCGAACTGGAGGGGTTCAACCGCCTCAACCCCGCCGGGGACGAGCAGCACGTGTTCGTCTCCACCTCCGAGGGCTTCCAGGTCCTGGACGCCGTCGGCGCGCGGCTGACCGACACGGTCTTCGCCGCGGACACCCCCGGGCACGTGGTCCGGCACGCGGGCCGCACCGTGCTGTTCGCCGACGGAACCGGTGAGGTGACCGCCTTCGACACCGACGCGCTCGGCGAGGGAACGCCCGCCGACCTCGACACCTACACCACCGAGGAGGCCCACCACGGCGTGGCCGTGGAACTGGGGAACGGGGAGCTGCTCGTCACCCTCGGCGACGAGGAGGAACGTGTCGGCGCCATCGTCCTGGACGAGAACCACGAAGAGGTCGCCCGAAGCGAGGAGTGCCCCGGCGTGCACGGGGAGACCACGGCCGAGGGTGAGGCCGTGGTCATCGGTTGCGAGGACGGTGTCCTGACCTACCAGGACGGCGAGTTCACCAAGGTGGACAGCGAGGACGACTACGGGCGCATCGGCAACCAGGCCGGCTCCGAGGACTCCCCTATCGTCCTGGGCGACTACAAGACCGACCCGGACGCCGAGCTGGAACGCCCCGAGCAGGTCGCCCTCGTCGACACCGCCGACTCCTCCATGGATCTGGTCGACCTGCCCTCCAGCTACACCTTCCGTTCCCTGGGCCGTGGCCCGGACGGTGAGGCCCTGGTCCTGGGCACCGACGGCACGTTGCACGTGATCGACCCCGAATCGGCCGAGATCACCGACGGCATCGACCTGATGGACGCCTGGGAGGAGCCGCTGGAGTGGCAGGAGCCCCGTCCCGCCCTGTTCGTGCGCGGTGGCACCGCCTACGTGACCGACACCGCCACCGACCAGGTGCACGCCGTGGACCTGGCCGATGGTGAGGTCACCGCCTCGGTGACGCTGGAGCAGACCCCCAACGAGCTCAGCGGGGTCGATCACTGATCGACTGATCGGTCAGTGATCGTCGGCCTGGGCCGGGTCGCGCAGCATGGTGTGCAGGGTCGGCCCGTCGGGCATGGGGACCTCGGTCAGGACTCGGAACCCGAAGCGTTCGTAGAACGGCAGGTTCTCCGTGTTGCTCGACTCCAGGAAGACCGGCGCACCGTGCAGGTCGGCCCGTTCCAGCCCATGACGCAGCAGGCCCACACCGGCCCCGACGCCACGAACGTCGGGGTCGGTGCCCAGTTCCGCGAGGTACCAGTGCGGCGTGCGGGGTGTGTGTTCGGAAAGGCTGGTGAGGCCCCGGAGCACGGTGGGCAGCCGATCCGCCCCGAAGAGCGCGGCCAGGTGCGGAAGGGAGCGCAGGGCGCCCGGGCCCGTGGAGACGTCGGGTCTGCCCCACAGGGCAGCGCCTACGACCCGGTCGTCGAGCACGGCTACGTCCATCAGCCCGTACGGCAGGTACTCGAACCCGGCCTCGATCGCGTAGAGCCGGCGTGCCCGCCGCCCGAGGTCCTCGGGGAACATCCACGCCACGAACGGGTCCTTCTCGAAGGCCCGTGCCAGCACCCGGGACACGGCCGTCACGTCCCGACGGCCGGCCGCCCGTATCGAGAGCCCGCCCCCTCTTTCCTCCGCGCTTCCCATGCCTCTCCTTTCATGAACCGTCCAGACGGTACAGTACCGGAGATCGGCCCGACGAGGGACCCCTTCGCGGGGTCAGGGAACGCGGTGACCTGCGGCGCGGGTCAGTTCGTACCACTCGGGGCGGGTCAGGTTCAGCTCCGAACCCTGGGCGGCGCCGGTGACCCGCTCGGGGGTGGTGGTGCCCAGTACGACCTGCATCCGCGCGGGGTGGCGGGTGATCCAGGCGGTGGCCACCGCGATGGGCGGCACGCCGTACTTCTCCGCGAGACGGTCGATGACCGCGTTGAGTTCGGCGTGTTCGTCCGAGCCCAGGAACACCCCGTCGAAGAACCCGGCCTGGAAGGGCGACCAGGCCTGCACGGTGATGTCGTGCAGGCGGGCGTGGTCCAGGACACCGCCGCCGTCGAGGGTGGCCGACTGGGGCTCGCCCAGCATGTTCGACGCCAGGCCCTGGGTGATGATCGGGGCGTGGGTGATGGACAGCTGGAGCTGGTTGGCCACGATCGGCTGCCGCACGTACCTGCGCAGCAGGTCGACCTGGCGGGGTGTGTGGTTGGAGACCCCGAAGGCGCGCACCTTCCCGGCCGCTTCGAGTTCGTCGAAGGCGCGGGCGACCTCCTCGGGTTCGACGAGCGCGTCGGGTCGGTGCAGCAGCAGGATGTCGACGTGGTCGGTGTCCAGGGCCCGCAGGGAACCCTCGACGGAGGCCACGATGTGCTCGTAGGAGTGGTCGAAGTAGGGCCCGTCGGGGACGATACCGGCCTTGGTCTGGATGGTCAGGGACTCGCGCTCGGAGGGGGTCAGGCGCATCGCCTCGGCGAAGCGACGTTCACAGGCGTGGGTGGTGGGCCCGTAGATGTCGGCGTGGTCGATGAAGTCGATCCCCGCCTCGCGTGCGGCGCCGACCAGGGCGCGGATCTCCTCGTCGGTCTTGCGGGCGATGCGCATCAGCCCGAGCACGACATTGGGAACGGTGATGCCCGTTCCGGGCAGGGTGAACGTCTTCAACGGGGGTCCTTTCCGATCGGGCGCCCACATTACGGGCACCCGATCGAAGAATCCACTACTTAACGGCGCCCATGGACAGGCCGCGGACGAGTTGACGCTGGGCGGTCCAGCCGATCACCACGATGGGCAGCGACGCCATGACCACGGCCGCCGACAGCTGCGCCACGAACAGTCCCTCGCTGGTGATGAAGCCGGTGAGGAAGACCGGGACGGTGGCGGCCTGGGCGGCGGTCAGGTTGACCGCGAAGAAGAACTCGTTCCACGCGAAGATCATGCAGATCAGGGCGGTGGCCGCGATGCCCGGTGCCATGATCGGCAGCATCACCGACCACAGCACCCGGCCCAGACCCGCCCCCTCCACCCGGGCGGCCTCCACGATCGCCTTGGGCACCTCCAGGAAGAACGAGCGCAGCATCCACACCGCGATGGGCAGGTTCATCGCCGTGTACAGCACCACCAGGGTCCAGATGTTGTCGAGCATGGACAGGTGCGCGGCCGCGACGTAGATCGGCACGACCACCGCCACCACCGGCAGCATCTTCGTGGAGATGAAGAAGAACAGCACGTCGTTGGTGCGCTTGACCGGGGCGATGGACAGCGCGTACGCCGCGGGTATGCCCAGGGCCAGCACCAGGAGCGTGGAGGCCAGGGTGGCGATCACGGAGTTGCCCAGGTAGGGCATGAAGTCCGCGCCCAGCACCGCGGCGAACCGGTCCAGGGTGGGTTGGAAGAAGAGCGTGGGCGGGTCGGTGGCGGCCTGGTTCTCCTGCTTGAACGCGGTCAGCACCAGCCACAGGACGGGGGCGACGAACACCAGGCCCACGAGCCAGGTGAACACGCTCAGGGCGATCGCGCCGATCGGCCGGCGCGGCCGGTGCGGGACGCGGGTGTCGGCGGAGGCCGAGGGTGCGGTGGCCTGGGCGGTCACGATGTGGCCTCCTGTGCGTTCATGAACGTGCGGAAGATCAGTCGCAGCGCCAGCATCGCCACGAGGATGGTGCCGACCACCACCACGACGCCCATCGCCGCCGACTGACCGATGTCGAAGCCGAGGAAGGTGCGCTGGTAGATGTAGAAGGGCAGGTTGGAGCTGGCCGTGCCCGGGCCGCCCTGGGTCATCATGTAGATCGTGTCGAAGGTGTTGACCACGTAGATCGACCCCAGCAGGACGCCCAGTTCGATGTAGCGGCGCAGGTGCGGCAGGGTGATCCACACGAAGCTCTGCCACCTGGAGGCGCCGTCGACCTGTCCGGCCTCCAGGGCGTCGGTGTCCTGGCTCTGGAGACCGGCAAGGACCAGCAACGTCATGAACGGGGTCCACTGCCACACCAGGGCGATGACCACGGACACGATCGGTGTCTGGGAGACCCAGTCGTAGGTTTCCACGCCCAGTGGGGAGAGCACGAAGTTGATCAGGCCGAACACCGGCTCGAACATGATGTGCTTCCACAGCAGCGCGGTGGCCACCGGCAGGATGAGGAACGGGGTGATGATGAGGGTGCGCACCACGCCCCTCCCCCAGAATTTCCGGTCCAACAGCAGGGCCAGGCCGACGCCCAACAGCATCGCCACCACCACGCAGGCGGCGGTGATGAGCACCGTGTTGGCCGTCGCGGCGAGGAACTGCCGGTCGGTGAAGACCGCCAGGTAGTTGGTGAGCCCCACCCACGCCTGGGAGTCGGGGCGCACCAGGTTCCAGGACCTGAGCGAGTAGACGATGGTGGCCAGGAACGGCAGCTGGGTGACGACCAGCATGAACACCAGCGCGGGCAGCAGGGGTGCCCGGCGCACCCACCCGGCGGCGCGTGGGCCGCGACCGGTGCGGGCCGCGGGTGCGGTCGGTTTCCCGGACGTCTTCTCGGCGGGTGCCGTCGCCGTGCTCATCGCCCGTCCTCCTTGTAGGTGTCGCCGACCGTCTCGGCGTACTCCTGGCTCTGCGCGAGCGCCTCTTCGACGGTGATCCGTCCGGCGATGGTGGCGCTGAGCTGTTGACTGACCCGGGTGCCCAGGTCCTGGAACTCGGGGATGGCCAGGAATCCGATGCCGTCGTAGGGGACGGGTCGGGTGCCCGGGTCCTGCGGGTCGGCCTCCTCGATGCCCTGGAGCATGGGTTCGGCGTAGGCCCCCGCGACCTCCTGGTACGCGGGCTCCTCGAAGGTGGACAGTCGGTTGCCGGGCGGGACCCGCTGCCAGCCGTACTCCTCGGCGACCGTGCGCACGTAGTCCCGGTCGGTCATCCATTCCAGGAAGGTCCAGGCCTCCTCCTTGTGCTCGGAGGTGGAGGGGATGCCCAGGGCCCAGGCGTAGAGCCAGCCGCCGTAGTCGCTCTCGGCCACCGGGGCGGGCGCGTAGCCGTTGAGTCCGGCCACGGTCGCGGTGTTCTCGTCCTCGATGGTGCTGACCATGGAGGTGGAGTCGTAGAACATGGCCGCGCGGCCCTGGGAGTAGTGGTTCAGGCAGTCACCGAAGCCGCTGTTGGCGGCGCCGGGCTGTCCGTGTTCGCGGACCAGGTCCACGTAGAATTCGGCGGCCTCCTGGAACTGCGGGGAGTCGAGTTCGGCGTTCCACTCCTCGTCGTACCAGCGGCCGCCGAAGGTGTTGAGGACGCTGTTGAACGGGCTGAGGACCTCACCCCACCCGGCCAGGCCGCGCATGCAGATCCCGGCCACGCCCGGCTCCACCCCGTCGAGTTCGGCCGCGAGATCGGCGACCTCGTCCCAGGTGGGGTTCTCGGGCATCTCCAGGCCGGCCTGTTCGAACAGGTCGGTGCGGTAGGTCAGGAAGGACGACTCCCCGTAGAAGGGCACCGAGTACATGTCGCCGTCCACGGACAGGTCCTCGCGCAGGGAGGGGATGAAGTCCTCGTGGTCGTAGCCCTCGGATTCGTCGATGAGGGGTTGCAGGTTCTCCAGCCAGCCGTACTCGGCCCACTGACGGGTCTCGTAGTTGCTGATCATGACGGCGTCGAACTCGCCCCCGCCGGTGGCCACGGACGTGGTGATCTTGGCGCGGGCCTCGTTCTCGGGCAGGGACACGAAGTCGACCTCGATGCCGGGGTTCTCCTCGCGGAACTCGTCCTGCAGGGAGATCGCGTCCTGCATCTGTGGGTTGGACACGATCGCGACGGTCAGTCGGACGGCCCCCTCCCCCGCGGAGGTGGCCCCCGCCCCGGCGCAGCCGGTGAGCAGGAGCGCCGAGGCCGCCACGGCGGTGGCGCCGGTGGTGAAGGTGGTGGTGCGCACGGTGATGCCTTTCCGGCTCAGGCGGAGGTCTCGGGGACGACCTGGATCTTGACCCCGCTACCGGCCCGCATCATGGCCAGTGCCTCCGGGAACTTCTCCAGGGGCAGGGTGTCGGTGAGCAGCGGCGCGGTCTGGATCGCCCCGGAGGCCATGAGGTCCACGGCGGCTCCGTAACTGTTCAGCACGGCCATGGAGCCCACGATGGTGATCTCGTCGTTGTAGATCCGGAAGGGCGAGAGCGAGATCTGGGCCTCTCCGTCGGCGACCCCGAAGACGAGCAGGCGTCCCCCTCTGCGCAGGGACATGAAGGCCGCTTCGATGGCGGGGGGCGCCCCGGTGACGTCCACCGCGGCGTCGAAGCCGTCGGCCGGTCCGACACCGTCCAGTTCGGTGACGTCGGTGGCGGTGTGTTCGGCGCCCAGGTCGGCGGAGATGGCCAGGCGGCGGGTGTTGCGGTCGACCATCGTCACCCGGGCACCGGAGCTTTGGAGCAGCTGTTGCAGGAGCAGGCCCATGGTGCCGGCGCCGATCAGCAGGAAGCGTTCGCCGTTCTCCACGCCGATGCGTCGCACGCCGTGCACGGCGCAGGACAAAGGTTCGACGAGGGCGCCCTCGCGCATGCTCATCGAGTCGGGCATGCGGTAGCAGTTGGCGGCGGGGACGGCCACGTACTCGGCGAAGGCGCCGTCGACGGTGTCGCCGATCGCGCCCCAGTTGGCACAGAGGTTGCCGCGTCCGGCGCGACAGTACTCGCAGTGTCCGCAGAACAGCGAGGGGTCGACGGCCACCCGGTCGCCGGGGCGCAGGCCCCCGGGGGCGCGCTCGCCGACGGCGGTCACGGTACCGGCGAACTCGTGGCCGGGCACCAGCGGGTAGGGGCTGGGCGGAAACTCCCCGTCGGCGATGTGCAGGTCGGTCCCGCAGATGCCACAGGCTCCGACCCGGACGACGACTCCGTCGGGGGCGGGAGTGGGTTCCGGGCGGTCTCCCACGGCGAGGGATCCCGGTTCGGTGATGATGGCGGCGCGCACGGCTGAACCCTCCCGAAAGCGTGATCGCTCGTTTGAGCGATCTGTGTCACAGATGTTCGTACATTCAAAGCCCACCGGAATCAGCGTGTCAATGGGTGGAGCAACAATCGAGTACACTCATGCACATATGAGCGATCGGCGCAGTGACCCTACCCCCGACGGCCCCGCGGAGATGGTGCGGCTCGCCGCGATAGCCCGCAGGTTCTACCTGGAGGGACGCTCCAAGGTGGAGATCGCCGAGGAGTTCGGACTGAGCCGGTTCAAGATCGCTCGCGACCTGGAGACCGCTCGAACGAGCGGGATCGTGCGCATCGACATCCGGTTGCCCGCGCGGCTGGCCGGGGAACAGTCCGAACGGCTCAGAGAGGCCTACGGGCTGCGGCGGGCCATCGTCGTGGACGCCTTGGAGGACCCACTGGAGACCCGCCGGGCCCTGGGTTCGGTGGCGGCTCGACTGCTGGCCGAGATCGTGCGCCCCGACGACGTGCTGGGACTGGCCTGGAGTCGCGGCCTCCAGGCCATGGGCGCGGAGATGGTCGAACTGCCCCGATGCACGGTGGTGCAACTCAACGGGGTGCTCTCGGAGCACACCGAGGCCGGCGGGTCGGTGGAGACGGTACGCAGGGTGGCGCGGCTGTCCGGTGGCGCGGCGTACCCGATCTACGCGCCGCTCATCCTGCCGGACGCGGCGACCGCGCGGACCCTGCGCGCCGACCCGGGCATCGCCGCCGCGTTCGGGCACTTCGATCGACTCTCCACCGCCGTGGTGGCCATCGGCGGCTGGGACGAGCACAACTCGACCGTCTATCCCGCGCTGACCCCGCGGGCGCGCGAGCGGTACACGGCGCTGGGCGTGAGCGCGGAGATGTCCGCCCGGCTCTTCGACTCCGAGGGGCGGCGCATCCACACCGACCTGGACGAGCGGGTCATCAGCATCGACACCGACCGACTGCGCGAGGTTCCCGAGGTGGTGGCGGTCGCCGGAGCCGGCGACGAGGCCAAGGCCCGGGCGATCGGCGCGGTACTCAAGAGCGGGTTGGTCTCGACCCTGGTGACCGACGGCGACGTGGCGAAGGTACTGCTCGAAGGGTTCTGAGGGTGGCCGCCTCCACCAAAGGTCGTAGACGCGGTCTCGACCCGCGCCCGATGCGGCGAGGGGGCGCCCTCCACAAGGCTGGGATCACACACGAGAAGGAGATCCGTGATCCCCATGAAGACCGACCCACCCACCCGCCGGCACCGGACCCCGGTGACCCTGGCCGCCGCCCTCGGCGCCCTGGCCGTGCTCGCCACCGGGTGCGCCTCCGGCTCGGCCGACCCGGTCGCGGCCACCCCCGCCCCCGTGCCCCCCGTAACCGCCGAACTCACCGAGGAGAACGTCAACGCCTGGTTGGACGGATTGGTCCCCACGGAGTTGGCGAGGACCGAGATCCCCGGCGCCTCGATCTCCGTGGTCCACGACGGTGAACTGCTCACCGCCCGCGGCTACGGCTACGCCGACACCGGCGTCGACGGGGAGGAACCGGTACCCGTCGATCCGGAGGAAACCCTCTTCAGGGTCGGTTCCGTCTCCAAGGTGTTCACCGCCACCGCCGCCATGCAACTGGTGGAGCGCGGGGAGATCGACCTGGACACCGACATCGACGAATACCTCGACTTCCCCCAGCCCAAGAACTTCGACGAGCCCATCACGATGCGGCACCTGCTGACCCACACACCCGGGTTCGAGGAAAGCATCGAAGGGGCCATCCTCGCCGAGGGCGCCGAGACCGATCTGGCCCAACGTCTGAGCACCGACCCACCGGAGCAGATCTACCCGCCCGGTGAGGTCCCGTCCTACTCCAACCACGGCAACTCGCTCGCCGGACTCATCGTCGAACAGGTCAGCGGCGTCCCCTTCGACGAGTACGTCCGGTCCGAGGTCCTGGAACCACTCGGCATGGACTCCTCCTCCTTCGCCCAGCCGCTACCCGACGACCTGCGGGAACGTCTGTCCGGCGCCTACGAGGTCACCGGCGGCCCCGCCCAACCGTTCGAGACGGTGGCCGAGGCCCCCGCCGGCGCGTTCACCGCCTCGGCCACCGACATGGCGCGGTTCATGCTCGCCCACATGCCGCAGGAGGGAGAGGGGGAGATCCTCGAACCCGCCACCCTGGAGCAGATGCACGCCCCGGCCCTGGACGAGGACGTCCTGGGCCCCATGGCGGGTGGACCGCGGATGACGCTGGGGCTCTTCGAGGAGGACCGTAACGGTCACCGCATCCTCGGGCACGGCGGGGACACCCAGCACTTCCACACCGAGATGCAGTTCCTGCCCGAGGCGCGCAGCGGCATCTTCGTGACCCTCAACGGCAGCGGCAACGCGGACATGGCCAGCCACCTCCTGCGCATGGACGTCGTGGACGGATTCTTCGACCGGTACTTCCCCGCCGAGGAGGGAAGCGTCGAGGACGCCTCGGTCGAGGACACGGCCGCCGAACACGCCGCCCTCGCCGAGGGCTACTACATCAGCTCACGGCAGATGGAGAGCAACTTCCTCGCCACCCTGAACCTCCTGGGGCAGACCCGGGTACAGGACCTCGGCGACGGGACGATCCTGGTCTCCCCCGGACCGGAAACGTTCGTTCCAACGGTCTACGAGGAGATCGAACCGTGGGTGTGGCGCCAGGTCGACGGACACAGCGTGATCACCATGCGCCCGGACGAGGACGGGCAGAGCGTCGAGGCCATCGGCTTCGCGTCGGCGTTCACCCTGCTTCCTGTCGACGGTGAGCGTCAGCAATCGGTGGCGTTGCCGATCATGGCGGCGGCGGTGCTCATCCTGGTGGTGACCGTGCTGTCGTGGCCGATCGGGGCCCTTCTGCGGCGCTGGGCCGGCAAACCCGGGCGCGGCCGCGAAGGTCGGCTCGCCCGCGTCCTCACCAGGGTCGGTGTGGGATCCACCGTGGTGGCGCTCTCGTCCTGGGTGTCGGTCGTCATGGTCATCATGGAGTTCCAGACCGTCCCCACCCTGGTGCTGCGCTCGATCCAGGCGCTGCAACTGCTCGGGATCCTGGCGATCCTGCCCGCGGCCTGGAGCCTGTTCCAGGACCTCCGACGGCGCGCGGGATGGAAGTATGTGGTGGGCGGTGCCCTGGTCCTGATCGCCCTGTTGATCGTGCAGTGGTTCGCGGTCACCTTCGGGCTGCTCTTCCCCAGCGTGTCCTACTAAGGCGAGAGGTCATCATCATGGATCGGTCGGCGACGCACCGTTTCGATCATCTGCTGGACGGTCTGGGACTGCGGGGGGACACCCGCCGCGACATCGCCCTGGGTCTGCTGGTGGCAGCGGTGTCCGTCGCCGTCCTGTGGGTGTCCCTGCCCGCCTTGGAGGCGTTGGAGGGCCTCGTGCTCGCCCGGGGAACGATCGTCTCCGCCGGCCTGGTGTTGCTGACGCAGGCCCTTCCTCTGGGGCTGCGTCGGCGGAACCCGGTCCTGTCCCTGGTGGGGGTCGCGGCGCTCCAGGTGTTGCTCGCGGCCCTGACCCCGGCCGGGTTCAACTTCCATGGGCCGGCCCTGTTCATCGCCGCCTACACCTGCGGCACCATGCTGTCACTGTCGCGGTTGTCGGTCGTGCTGGTGGCGTGCGCCCTGGTGTACGGGACGGCGGAGGGCCTGCTCACGGGTGCTCTGGCGCCGGCCGCAGGAGTTTCCCTGGTACTGCCGGGCGAACCGCCTCCCTGGGTGACGGCGCCGATCCTGACCGTGCCGGCGCTCCTCATCCCGGGCCTGATCGGCATCTACGTGGGGACCCACCGCCGTTACGCGGAACTGGTGAGGCTGCGCGACGCCGAAGAGATACAGGCGCACAAGGAGCGCGCACAGACCGCGATCCGGGCCGAACGCACCCGCATGGCGCGGGAGCTGCACGACATCGCCGCCCACCACCTGTCCGGCATGGTCGTCCAGGCGGGGGCCGCCGAACGGCTGATCGGTCGCGACGACGAGGCCGCCCGCCACGCGATGGACTGGGTGCGTACCCAGGGCAAGGAGACCCTCACCGGCCTGCGGGCCGTGGTGGGGGCACTACGCGACCCGGACGAGGAGGAGGCGCGGCCCGGCCACGAGACGGAGGTCCGGGACGCGCCGGTTCCGGGACTGGCCGCCGTGGAACGACTCGTGTCGACGGAACGGGAACTGGGCACCGACCTTCGCCTCGTTCGTGAGGGCAGCCCCTACGAACTGCCACCGATCGCCGACGTGACCGCCTACCGGACGGTGCAGGAGGCACTGACCAACACCCGTGACCACGCCGCCGGCGCGAAGGTGTCCGTACGGTTGTGGTACCGACCCGCGCGGTTCGCGTTGGAGGTCGAGAACGAGAGGGGCGGCACCCCGGACACCGACCGGCGCCACCGAGGGCTCGGGGTGTTGGGGATGCGTGAGCGCGCGGACGTGGTCGGCGCGAGATTGGACGTGGGGCCCACGGACGGCGGGGGCTGGCGGGTTCGGTGGGAGATTCCGGTGGAGCGGGAGGAGACGCGTTGATCAGGGTGCTGCTGGTGGACGACCAGGCCATCGTTCGGACCGGGTTCCGGGTCATCCTGGAGTCGGCCGAGGACATCGAGGTGGTGGGCGAGGCCGGTGACGGGCCGAGCTCCGTGGAACTGGCCCGTCGGCTGGAGCCCGACGTGGTGCTCATGGACGTGCGCATGCCCGGTGGCGACGGCTTGTCCGCGACCCGGGAGATCCTGGACCATGCCGGCGGGCAGCCGCCCGAGGTGCTGGTCATCACCACGTTCGACCTCGACGAGTACGTGTTCGGGGCGCTGGAGGCCGGCGCGTCCGGGTTCGTCCTCAAGGACACCGACCCGGACGATCTGGTGGAGGCGGTACGGCGGTTGGCGCGAGGGCAGGGGTTGATGGACCGGTCGGTGACCCGGCGGGTGATGGCCGAGTTCGCCCGGCGGCGACCGCCCAAGGAGCGCGCCCCCGAGGTGGTGGACCTGCTGACCTCGCGCGAGGCGGAGATCGTTCGGATGCTGTCCAAGGGGATGTCCAACGCGGAGATCGCCGAGGTGTTGTTCATCGAGACCAGCACCGTGAAGTCGCACCTGGGGCGGGCGATGACCAAGATCGGTACCCGGGACCGGCTTCAGACGGTGGTGTGGGCCTACCGGACGGGTGTGGCCCGGCCTTGAGGCGTCGAGTACCTCAAACCAGTTCGAGGGTGGTCAGGCAGGTCGGGTCGTCCGCACCGGTGGAGATCGGCGTACTACCGGAGCGGCCCTCGTACTCGACGGTGACGGTCGCGTCGATGTCGCCGGGCAGCCAGTAGCCGACGAACCCGTTGTCGAAGGTGGGGGCGGTCTCCTCCACCAGCACGGTGTCGTCGGCGTCGTCGGTGATGGTCACGGTGACCTCCTCACCGCGCAGCTCGCCCATGCAGGAGGTGAGGCTGTGGTGGAAACAGTCGTGGGTCCGGTCCACGTAAGGGGCCATGGACAGGTAGAAGAGGTCCTCGGGCAGGTCGAGTTCGACCTCTTCGCCCCCGGCGGTGTCGGACAGGAGCAGTGAGCCGGGCCGCACCGAGGCCATGAGGTCGGTGGGTCGATCCTCCACGGCCATGAGGTCGAGGCGGTCGACGAGCTCCCGGGGGTCGAGCCCTTCGAGGTCGTCGAGCCCATGCGCGGCCAGGAGTTCCGTGACCTGGTCCGCGGGGGCGCCCTCTTGGGTCTGTGGAGCGGCGCACGCCGTGAGTGCGAGCGCCGCGGCGGCGACCGTGGCCATGGCCGTGTACCTCATGTCCGATTCCCGTTCCGATCCCGTGATCCCGTGGTCGACGTCGAGCGGGATCATCCTATACCCGCCCGGGGTACCCGGCTCGGCGGATCGGTGGAACGTGCGGGGTCCTACCTCAGCAAGCGCTCTCCTCTGTCTCTTCGGCGGTGACGCCGCCCAGGTCGTCGGTGATGGACAGGTCGGTCTCGGCCGAGGAGTCGCCCGAGAGACCGTTCCAATCGGTACCCGCGACGAGTTCGAGGGTCTGCTCCAGCCCTTCGGTTTCCTCGGTCACGGCGTTGTCCAGGGAACCGGCGAGCAGCTCGGCCGCCGCCTCCTCGCCCGGACCGTGGTAGACGGTGGTCGCGGCGGGGGCGCGCAGTTCGGGGTTTCCGGTACCGGTGACCACGAATCCTTCGTCGACCAGGAGGGTCTGGATCTCCAGGGCGAGCCCGTCGATGCCGGTGTTGTTGACGATCTCGACCGAGATCTCGGGTGGATCGGGTGGATCGGCCGCGTCGTCCCCGTCCCCTTCCTCTCCCCCGGAAACATCCGCTCCCGCGTTGATCGCCTCGAACAGCTCCGTGGCCTGGGGCCGGCTCATCATGATGCGGTTCTCGTCGTCGGGGTGCGCCCCGTTGGGGACGGTGACGAACTGGACCCGGTCCAGGTCGACCTCGCGCATGGAGATGGCCAGGTCGGTCATGATGTCGACGGTGAGGTCGTCGTCGGTACTGATGGAATCGGTGACGGCGCCGAGGAAGTTGGTGATGGTGACCGGGTTGGTCATGACCTCGCTGCTGAGGACCTCGCGGAGCATGGCGCCCATGAACTCCTGTTGGCGGTCGATCCGCGACAGGTCGCTGCCGTCCCCTTGGGCGTAGCGGGAACGCACGAAGCCCAGGGAGTCCTCGCCATCGAGCGTCTGGAGTCCGGCGTCCAGCCGTAGGTGGGCCTTGGGGTCGTCGACGGCCTCGGGGATGCACATCCGCACCCCGCCCAGGGCGTCCACCATGTCCTTGAACCCGGTGAAGTCCATCATGAGGAAGTGGTCCAGGTGCACACCGGTCACCTGTTCCACGGCCTTCCACTGGCAGCCCACCCCACCCAGGGTCATGACGGAGTTGATCATGCCCTGCTGGGGGTCCATGCCCTCGTAACCCTCCACGGCCTCACAGCCGGGCAGGTCGACCATGAGGTCGCGGGGCAGGTTGACCAGGGTGGCGGCGCCGTTGTCCACGTTGACGCTGGCGATGAGCATGGTGTCGGGGCGCTCGCCCTCGGC